>JBMNPP010000034.1:0-17526 GCA_050943675.1 Brooklawnia sp. | reverse complement strand
GGCGCGATCGGCCGCGACCTGCCCGTCTGCGTGGGTGGCTGCGATCGTGATCGCCTGTGCTGATGGGTCGGCCGTCACCGTCAGCTCGGCAGCCAGCAGTACGGGGTCGCCGGTGTAGCCGAGCTGCTCAGCGGCCTTGACAGGCACCTCACCGGCCGTGACGTACAGCGCGATGCGGCTGAGCGATGCAGAGTACTCCGGTGCCAACAGGGTGGCGGTGGCAGTGTATGAGCTGGCCGGAGGCGCATCTGATGCCTGCGCAGGTGTGATGGCGAACACCACACCGGCAGCCACCAGCGTGCAGGCGAGGATGAGGAGCCATCGCTGCCGGAAGATCTTCAGGTAACCACGTAGTGTCACGCCAGCGCCCCCGCTTCCAGCGCGAAGGTGGTCGTCAAGGATTGCGGCATTTTCTATTGCACCTCTCAGCAAACGGAATCCGTTGCATTCTAGGCGACACCAAGGTGTTTCCCGTACTTGAGACCGGTATTGTGCTGGCATCGCGCCAATTGGCGGCCCCAACAGGTGGTCGATACGACTGGCTTTTGCCGCATCTGTGATGATTGCACTAGTGATGCCGCTTCTGGCTCGCTTGGCTTGCCATGACACTGGGGGGGGTGACTTGAACTGCGCATCGCACACCTGACCACTATCGACATGAGCCTGGCCCTGCTCTTGGGCACGGAGTTGGCCGAGGATGTCGCAGCTGGCCACAGCGTTTTCGGCATCAGCGCCGCCGGGCCCTACGTCGATCGGGTGGAAGACCTCGGCGTTCAGCATGTGCCGGTTGCAGCACTGACCCGCTCGTGGAGCCTGCGCAGCGACATCGCGGCCTTCTTTGAACTGGCGAGGGTGATCCGGCGCCTCCGGCTCGACGTGCTGCACACCCACACCCCCAAGGCCGGCGTAATGGGACGCATTGCCGGACGCCTGGCCGGGGTGCCGGTAGTGGTCAACACATGCCACGGCCTGTGGGCGCGGCCCGAGGACAAATTGTTGAAGCGGATCTTCGTCTACGGGCTGGAGGGCCTGGCGGTCCGGTTCTCTGATTTCGAGCTCTTCCAGAACGCAGAAGACGCCTACACCCTGCGACGTTTCCTGGAACCCAACCGCTGGCGAGTGGTCGGCAACGGGGTCGACCTGCAGCGATTCCAGCCCGACCCCGAGGGCAGGGCACGAGTGCGGGCCGAGTGGGGTATCACCGACGACCAGGTACTGGTGGGCACCATCGGGCGGCGCGTCCGCGAGAAGGGGCTGGCCGAGTTCGCTGCGGCTGCCCACCGGTTGGGTGACAAGGCAGTGTTCGTGTGGGTCGGACCCAAGGACGACACAGACCAAGCGACTGAAGTACCCCACCGAGACGCCATCAGGTTCATCGATGAGCGCGCCGACATGCCAGCCGTGTATTCGGCCCTCGACGTGTTCGTGCTGGCCTCATACCGCGAGGGATTCTCACGGGCCTCCATGGAGGCGGCTGCCTGCGGGCTGCCCATGGTCTTGACCGATATTCGTGGTTGCCGGGAGATCGGCAACGACGGCGAACAGTTGCTGCTGGTGAAGCCACAGGACGGTGCTGCACTGACCGCCGGGATTGATCGATTGCTGACCAGCCCGGCACTGCGCCAGGAGCTTGGTGCGGCTGCCCATGAGCGTGCCCACACCGAATTCGACCAGCGACGCATTGCCCAGATGTCACTGGAGTCGTATGTGCGGGTGGCGGAGTTGAAGGGTTTGCCGTGGAGTACAGCCCGCGACGACCCTTTGACGGTACTGCACGTGCTGCCGCATGATCAGGATCGGGGTGCACAGGTTTACGCCGGGCAGCTGCGTGATGCGTTGCGCGATGATCCGCAGCAACGGCACTTGGTGGTGACCCTGTTTGATTCGCCGGACGCTGCGGCTCGGGCTGATATCAAGTTGTCCGTGCCGGGCGGGCTACTCAGACGGGGGGTCGACCCCAGAGCTGTCCGAAGGCTGCGGCGCTTGATCAAGAGCGAGCAGGTGGGCATGGTTGTTGCGCACGGGGGCGAGGCGCTCAAGTATGTGATCCCTGCCGCCGGGGGTGTACCTACCGTCTATTACAAGGTTGGGTTGTCCTCAGCGGAGATCGCGCGCCCATGGCATAAGCGGCTCTACCGCGCGCTCAGCGCCCGGGCGAGCCGGGTGGTGGGTGTCTCCCAGGCGGTGGCTGATCAGGTCAGTGAGCTGTTAAACGTGCGCGCCGACCGCACCGCAGTTATCCCGAACGGCCGCGACCCCGAACGCTATCGGCCCCTGGGGGATGATGACCAGGCTGTCGAACCGCCACGTCTGATCTGGGTAGGGAAACTGGAAACGGGCAAACGTCCGGGCCTCTTCCTTGATGTCGTTGAGCAGTTGCGGGACCGCGGCCTGGCGTTCAGCGCCGCGATTGTCGGTGATGGACCGCTGCGCGCCTCCCTGGAATCGCGGGCGTCAGCGATGGACGTGGAGTCGCTGGGCGTCCGTACCGACGTGCCGGAACTGCTGCGTACTTCGGCTGTGCTTGTAATGACCAGTGCCGCTGACACCGAGGGGATGCCCGGGGTGATCATCGAGGCAGGGCTCAGCGGGCTGCCCGTGGTGTCGACGACGGCTGCCGGAGTATCCGACGTTGTGGTCGATGGACAAACCGGAGCAGTGATCGGCACGGATTCTGCGGTCTCGTTGGCTGATCGAGTAGCGGAACTGCTCATGGACAATGACCTGCGCCAGCAGCTCGGCACTGCTGCACGTGCCCGTTGTGAAGAACAGTTCACCGTTGCAGCAACTGCACGGGCGTGGTCGACCCTAGCGGCCAGCTCGACCGGGCAGCAGGATGGAAGCGTCGCCTCAGAGACTGGGGAAAATCTATGAGTTCGCTGATGCGGGCGCGCGCGGAGCACCCAAGCGGCGGCAGAATCCTCCGGGGGCTGCTGGGGCAGCATAGACCCCGTGTCGCACTGCTGGCCTTGGTCTCTTTGGCCAGCGCGATCCTGGAGGCCGGGTTCATCGTCTTGCTGACCGGCATCGGGATGGCCCTGGTCGCAGGGCAAGACCAAGTTGGCCCGGCGCTGGGACGCTATGTCTCGGTGTCTGGCGCGATAGGTCTCGCTGCGATCGCTCTCGGGTCTCGCATCGGGCTCGCCTTGTGGGGGGTGCGACTATCCGCTGCCCTGACCGCCAAGGTGACCAGCATGGAGCGTCGACGCCTATCGCACGCCTACCTTCGTGCCAGTTGGGCGATTCAGCAATCCGAGCCTGCCGGACGCCTGCAAGAACTCTTGACTTCATTCGTTACACGGATCACGCAGGCGGTCTCGACGTTCACCACTGCGATCACCGCCGGGCTGAGTCTGGTGGCGTTCCTCGGCGCAGGCGTTGTTGTCGACCCACTGTCCACCGGGGCGGTCTTGATTGCCCTGGCAGTCGTGGGCGGAATCCTCACCCCACTCAGGAGGGCCGTCAAGCGCAGGTCAAGGCGTAACGCCAAGGCAGGGCTTGCCTTCGCCAACTCGGTTTCCGAACTGGGGTCTCTCGGGCTTGAGATGCAGACCTACGGCGCAGGACAACGCTTCGAAACCCGGATCGATGAACTCACCGAAGAAGCCACCGACACCCAGCGCCGCACCCAGGAACTTCAGGGCGCACTCCCCCACGTCTACATGTCGCTCGCGTACGGGGCTGTCCTGGTCGGAGTGGCAGTGCTGACCCTTGCCGCTTCCATCGACCTCGGTGTGGTCGGGGCAGTGATGCTCTTGATGCTGCGTTCCCTGAGCTACGGCCAGCAACTCTCGACTGCTTCAGCAGCTATCGCTGCCTACTTGCCGTTCCTTGAGGGCGTCGAGGAGACCGTGCAGCGCTACTCATCCAACCAGGCTCCCACCGGCACAGCACGTCCCGCCTCTGTGGTTCCTCTGGAGATGAAGGACGTCGCGTTTTCGTACCAATCCGATCGCCCTGCCCTGGCGGATGTCACGTTCCGGTTAGAGCCGGGCGAGGCCCTGGGTGTGATCGGACCTTCTGGGGCAGGCAAGTCGACACTGGCTCAACTGCTGTTGGGTCTGCGGCCACCGGCCAGGGGCACTGTGACTGTGTCCGGCGTACCACTAGACGAGGTTGACCGCGACTGGTGGACCGAGCGGGTCGCGTTCGTGGCGCAGGACGCCCTGCTATTTACTGGGACGGTTGCAGAGAACATCCGCTTCTTCCGCACGGGCCTGAGTGATGAGGATCTTCGCCACGCAGCCCGGCAGGCAAACGTACTGAATGATATTGAGGCACTACCCAGCGGGTTCGACACTCATCTCGGCGAAAGGGGCAGCCAACTCTCTGGGGGCCAGAAGCAGCGCCTGTCCATTGCGCGTGCGCTGGTCGGCGAGCCTGAGCTGCTGATCCTGGATGAGCCGACCTCGGCTCTTGATGGTGCCAGCGAAGCGCTCATCAGGGAGACTCTGGCGGGGCTTCACGGCCAACTGACGGTCGTGATCATCGCGCACCGCATGTCGACGCTGGACAACTGCGACCGGATCATGGTGATCGAGGACGGGCGGGTCACCGCCCTCAACACGCCCGCCAGGCTGCGTCAAGATAGCGCGTTCTATCGCAATGCGCTCAGCGTCGCAGGTATCGGGTGAAAGGAACCTGATATGCGCCTGCTGTACGTGATCGACTCACTGGCCCCCGGCGGTGCCGAGACTTCGCTCGTCGAAATGACCCCCGGCTTGATCAGGCACGGCATCGACCTGCACGTCCTCTCATTGACTAGTCGGTTAGATCTGGCGGAGGCACTCACAGATGCAGGTGCTCGAGTTCATCAGGCGGGATCGCCCCATGGCCGAACTGGAAACGTTCGGGCGGTGGTGAAAATCGGACGTGAAGTCAAGCCCGATTTGATCCACACCACCCTTTTCGAAGCAGATGTGGCCGGACGAATCGGCGCACGCATTCTAGGAATTCCAAGCTCGACGAGCTTGGTGAGTGACTCTTATGACGCTTCCCATTATGCGGAGTCCAATAGGTGGAAGCTCCATGCAGCCAGGACCCTGGACGCCACAACAGCCAGGTTCGCGACGCGAATCCACGCAAATAGCACTGCCATAGCTCGGTCCGTGCCACCTCGCATCAGGATCAATCCGGAGATAGTAGACGTCATTCCGCGAGGAAGGGATCCTGAGCGCTTCCATTTCCAACCGATCGAGGCTCGAGAAGCCATCCGGAGAGAGCTTGGCCTTCGCGAATCGACCAAGGTGATCATCGCGATCGGTCGCTTGGAACCGCCAAAGGGCCTTCACCATCTGTTGGAAGCGATTCCCCGCATCGCGCAGGTTACGCCCGACGCCTGTCTGATCATCGTCGGCCGCGACGGTCGTGCTTCTCAAGAGCTCAGACACCAAGCGGCTTCCCTTCCGCTGGAGGTGAAATTCTTGGGGCACCGTACCGATATCCCCCAGCTTCTCGCCGGGGCTGACGTCCTGGCTTTCCCTTCCGAGCGTGAGGGCAGTCCAGGCACTCTAATCGAGGCCTTGGCTGTGGGCACTCCGATTGTTGCTTCCGACATTCCACCCAATTTGGAGGTGCTCGGCAACGGTCCTGTGCCGACAGGCTTGATCGCGCAGTCTAGGAATCCTCGAGCGCTGGCTGACGCCATCTTGCGGGCCTTCACTGACACTGAATCGGCAAAGCAGCGAGCAAGAAGCGGTCGCGCGCGGTTCGACGCCCTATTCACGATTGACGCTATCGCGGCAGAGATGGCTGCGTTCTTCATTGACGTGGCAAATCAAGGGTCACCCCAAACCGGCTCTGCGGATCTGAGTGTGGGATCAGGTGCGTAGGCCTCCGCCGATGAGGAGCACTCGGAGGCGTCAGGTGTCGGGGTTCTGGAAGCCGGCGCCGCGGGCGATGCGTCGTGCTAGTTCGATCAGCGCGTTATGGTCTCGGTGCCGCCGTCGTTCGTGCCGCCTTTGACGAAATAGCCCAGGAACGCCTCTTTCCGCTGTTTCAATGAGTGCGCCGATCTTGGAGATATCGCGAGAGGATCGAGATGGCGTGAACGTTCTATTGCCCACCGTGAGCCACGATCACCGTGTGTGCCCCTGCCGGGAGATTGGCAACCGCCGGAACGCACCGATAAATGCCCGCTTCAGATGCGCTCGCAAATAGGCAATGAGAGTTGAGCGCCCTTGCTCAATTGTAGTCCTTATTCCCAACGAGGTTGCGGCTCCGATGTGCCAAACCCAAGGCCACACGCTCGCAACTTGTAATGAGGCTAAAGCGTGGCTAGCCGAGGCTTCACCGTACTCCCACTCCCACGTATAATCGTCCGAGGGCTCAACTTCTGCAAGCAGTGGAACAATTCGATCAAGGCGCATGCAGTGAGGGTTACTCGTGAAATAGCCTTCAAGTTCATCACCATGAGAGGTTTCACGGAATGGACGGTTCGCTCGGAGATAGCCACGTCGGTCCCTATGCCGAAACTCTGCCTCAAACCAGCGCTGACGAGGCATCACAACCTGCAAGATATTATCCAAATTGGCCAATGCCACCAAACGTTGCACAGGAATTTGTCTAAGAAGAATAAAATCTTCCTCGAACATCAAGACATGTGTGGCGCCCACCTCATCTTTTAGATATTTCCAAGCGATTCTTAACACCCTGTGAAAGGACACCCCCGGCAGCTCCATTATCTCACAACCATCATAGAGCCGCTGCAACCGTGCAGCACTGCGGGCAACAGGAAAGGTAGCAGTGTCAACCAATAATACGTGATCTATCTCACGCAATCTCTTCACTTTGAGCGAAATTGCCAAGGACTCCAAATACACTCTTCGGTCGCTGGCAACTACCAATAGGGCGAGCTTCACTGCAGAGTCAGAGTTCATTGCCATCCGTTCGGATTGCGCGATCAACATACAGAATAGCACGCTCTATCTGGTCCTGACAAGGAAAACGAGCAACTATACCATAGCACCAAGTTCATAGCGAGACCGTGTCATCTTGGACTTAGAGGACCATCGTAGTCTTTCAACCGACTCGCCCGCCACGTAAACACTCATTTGATCATTCAAGCCGCACTTTTTAGACTCATCTCCGACCCTCACCAGCCGCCTATATGGTGCATGTCTGGTGGTAGCGATCCATCCCACTATCGCACCCTCAGCCCAGTCGGAAGCTGAGATACTTACAAACCCAGGGCTAACCCATTTGGACATGCTCTTAGTGTCCCTGCCCACCCGACTAAAGAGCCTCGAGAGTCCATTCATGCTGCAACGAATCAGTATTGAGCCAGGCACTTTCGATGAAAGGGTGAATCAGTAACCCGATCGTTACAGGCTGTGAGTGGAGTATGATCGACGGCACACTCTTTGACTGAAGTAGAGCCTCTCCTCACAGGGTGCCCAATGCTCGTATTCATTACATGGCATACCATACCGGTTACCATATAGCCTGTATTCTCGACAGTGGCTCGGACTTCTTTGATCCTCTTCGCAAAACACAAGCAAACCTGCGACTCTCACTTCCCCGACTAGAAATCATCAGCTTGGATGCGGGAATGAAAGCAATTCTGGAAACGATGCGTGACTGATCCTGACGGGAGACTACGCATACTGAGAGACCCACTCAGGTGTTGTTAGCAAATTGACGTCATGGAATCGCGTTTCTGCTCATGGTTCAGTTGACCGAAACGGGCTATTCACACCTTGGGTGTCGCGATGAGCAGACTTTAACTTTCCGCTAACTGGATCTCAGGCCGTGAGACAGAAAGTCGGTAGAGGGTGGAGCTGCTGAACAGGAAGCCAAGCGGAACCATGGGCTCGGTATGAGTGGCCCAAGAATCCCATACTAATAGCTGGGCACAAACCCAACGAATCAGGCCCGCGCGACATATGCCACACCGGGTTCTTGAGTCAATAGCCGCGTACTCTTGCTCACATTTCCAGTGCCAAGAGTCTTGTTTCCCACAAAACTCTATCCTGAGCCGTGGAGAGCCTGGGGGCAGATCAGGCGTCGCCTTGCCAACTTTGCGACGACCCCAACTCTCTAAGCGGGTTTGATCTCATACACGACCCGACTTGCATACCTTAAATGCCGCGGAGGAGCTCGAATTCACGGTTCGTCCTGCCTGAATTCCAGGCGGGAGACCCAGAGGCCCGACCCCAGAGGCCGGTAGGACCGCTCACACGCGCGCTCGAACCGCCTTCCACGGCCCTGATCTCGTCCGCCCCGGGCAGCTGAGCGGCGACGAGTCCGGTGGGCTGACCGCGAGGCCCCGAACTCTGGCCATTGTACGACTCGGCCACTGCCCGCGGGTGGTCAAACGCGGCCCAATCCCACCTCAGAACAGGCGACCGGATGCTGACCGCCGAGTTGTTAGTGCCCCGCACCGCGGACCCAGACCCTTTTGACGAGTCATAGGTGCTGAACCTGTCCCAGTTGGTCGACGCCGTCATCCATGGCAACGTCGACCTCGCCAGCGTTGTTTCCGCCTCCGACGCCTGGAAGCCATGAGCGAGGAACTGGAGGTCTTGCCTGGGCCCACTTGCACGGAAACGCCCTCATAGTCGGCGCGCGACTTGTGCTCAACCTCACAGAGGCGGGGATGCAACTAGCCGGCGGGAGAACTGCACCTAGGGCGCCCACAGATAGCCGAACAGTGCATCTCCACGGGGGTCCATGCTCCGACTGAACGTTAACGAAGGGAGACTGCGCCAGAAGGTGTTGACGGCTGCACGCTGCCCTTGTGGATGGGGCTTTGCTTCTGGGTACTCGGCCGTGCTGAACGCAGCCGATGGAGCACTCATCGCAGTACCCACGGCACCAGTGGCTGCGATTGACGCGTCGCTCGATCGACCCAACTTGACGGAGCAAACAAGCGAGCTACGGGTCATCGCGTTGGCTGACTCTGGCGTAGGCTGTTCCGTCAGGTGCCGCAGGTGCCAGTTGGGTGGCCTAATGAAAAAGGAGCAGAGATGGCGGCCAGCGAGGATGGCAGTGTCTTGTATCACTACACGAGTGCTGCCGGGCTGCTCGGGATTGTTCAGGATCGTCGGCTCTGGGCAACGGAATCGAACTTTCTCAACGATCCAAGCGAAATCGCATTCGCAGCAAGCGTTGTTCAAGACACACTTCACCTGACCCTGCAAGCTCTCCCCGCGAACAGCCCAAACAAACCAGAGATCAAACAGTTGTGTTCTTGGATAGCCGAAATGTACCAGGATCCACATGCGAAGAATCAATACCATGAGGACCGCTCGTTCATAGCGAGCTTTTCACTTAGCGACGATGTTCTTACACTGTGGCGAAGCTATTCCGGCGAGAATGGCTTCTGTGTTGGGTTCGATAGAGCTCTCCTGACGAGTTGTTTTCGTGAAGAGGTACCTAACCTAAACAGTGCTGCCCCAATTCGCGATCAAGAAGAAGTCGAGGCAATGCGCATAAACTTCGCGCTTTCCCCATCGTTCTTGGAAGTCGCGTATGGCGAGGATGCTGCACAAACCCTTAGCGATCAAATCCTTGCGCTCGCGCTCGACTCTGATTTCTCTTTCGATAGAGACGAACACAAGGTTCGCGATATTCTCCGATCCCTTGTGGCTGTTAAACACGGTGCATACGCCGACGAGCGAGAAGTCAGGCTAGTGATCCGCCGAACTGGTGACTTCTCACCGAACCGCTCTGTTCGTGTATCCCCGTCTCTCGGTCTTGTGGCATATCACGAGTTAGCCTTCCTTCACAACGCTATCGTCTCAATTACGACTGCCCCTGGAATCGAACAGAGCCGTGCCGAGAACGCTGTTCGCTCACTGTTATGGGATGGAGGACGAGGCGCTTGGTCACACGTTGATATTCGGTCAACTGAGATTCCGTTTAGCTGGTAAGCGCGATTGGCTCGCCGCATCCTCTCGATGCAAATCGGCTCTCGGCGCCGAGACGGCAGCGTCCGCCGGGGCGGCGATGTGATTGACCTGAGTCGGCTCACGGTTTGGGGTTGGGTCAACTGATGTGACTGTTGGCTAGGGGGTGTTGCTCATCGGTGGGAGGACATTTGCACACTAAGATCAAGACTAGTCAATAAAGAGCCCGGGGGCAGATCAGACGCTGCAGTGCCTACTTGGCGACACTCGGAATTTTGAAGCGGGATTGATCTCATAAGCGATGATGCCTATGTCTCAGCGGATTCCTGATCACCGCACGCCGCCCGTCTTGTCAACGCGTCGTGCAACGCCTTCATAATACGGATATCAGAACGCCGATCACCTCGAGTCTTCAGACGGAAAATGAAAGACCTATTCTTATCCGCTAGCGCTTGTGGAATAGCATCTTCACTCGTCACGAAGACCTGTTCATATAGTTCGGCTTCGACTCCAAGCTTCAGTGCTGAGGCACCCATCGCACGGTCATCCACCCAGTCATAGCGCCAAGTATGATCCTCGCTCATGCGATCCACGATGTCTCGACTCAAAATGATGCAGGTGCCCCGTGCATGCCTAGCTTCGCCGTTCCTACTGCCGGCATAGTACCTTGACCTAGGCGCAGCCTCAAGGAACGCCATCATGCCCGCGATGTCCAGGTAAGTGGAACTATTGGTCCGAACAAGATAGTCGAAATCGGAAGTCTTGGAGACGTAGCGAAGAGCCGCGTGCATCTTGGCGCTAGTCCCAACCCAGTATTCAGGGGCTCGAACTCGGATCAGCTGATTATGCTGGCTCACTGGCAGATGGAAAGTGATAGTGCCTAACAGGCGATCGAATATCGCCCTGCTCCATCCAAATATGAGCAACTTCCGCGATGCGAGCAATACGCTGCGCGTAAGTGATCTAGCCGTACCTTGAACCCAAACAGTTTGAATTCTCGGATCAGAGGTTGCAATCCATGTTTCTCGCTGTGCGACCTCGAGGGAGGCCCAAGGTTCCCTCTCTAGGGAGAGCACGACAACAAGGATTCTTATGCTGGATTCACGCTCCTCCTCGGCTTCAATGACTCGTTCAACTCCGAGGTGGTCGTTTTGTCCCTTGCGGAAACAGGGGCTGGACGCGTTGATCAGCGGAGCCTCCCTACTCCACCTCGAGAGCTGATTGCAGCACTCGCTCCATAATGCGGTCAGGACGCACGTGTGTCCGCCAATACTTTACTGATTCATCTTGACGGCGTGACAACTCCTTCTTGTCGGAAAGGAGCGTGTCGATTGTTTGTAAGCATTCCCCCACGGATCGGAATTCCATGATGGCATCACCGGGGCTGGGGCCTGGGTCATAGATGAGGGGCTCCGAGACGATGGCACGACCAGCAGCTAAGTACTCCGGTATCTTAAACGGGGTCGACTGGTGTAGGCCGATGCTAGCGATACCTACATCAGAGCCCTTGACCAACTTCAGATATTCTGATCGCTGGACGCCGTGTTTCGAAAGCAAATCTCCGTAGTGTGCGCGGGAGAAATCGTCGGGTATGAACCCGCCAACGAATCGTCCGCCAAGCTCACGGCGAAGCAACCTGATCAAGGACGCGCGAGATTCATTGAGCCTTTCTCTATCGCTGGGGTCAGATCCTTCGGCGGGGTTCCATGCACGAGTTTGATATAGGACCTTTCCACTGCCACGCTCCTGCCATCCCTGTTCGTACTCCTCCATGCGCGGGAAGCGTGCCGCCGGTCTGAGAGCCGCAATCGTGCGCCGCAGTTGGTTGAGAGTCCGCCTCCGAAGCCCTGACTTCGCTGCAGCAGCCATGTAACGAGAAAGTCGTTCGTAGCCGCTCTCAACGCCGAACAGCATACCGAGAGGTGTTGAGCCGTCCCCGGCTATCGCTGCTCGACGGAAGACAACTTGTGCTAGCTTTTCACGTTGAGACATCTCAGTCCGTCCCTTATCCCCCACACCGAGCGAGACCGCCACGCAATTGTTCGATTGCGGATGTCTAACCACTAACATCAGAGTGTAGTCTTCTTTCGAGAGACCTAGATCCCTAAAGTCCAGATTTATCCTTCGCTCATGGGCTAGCACTGAGAGACCGCAGAGCACAGACCACGAATGGATAGTCAGAGGATCAACATGCATGGTCACGAGCGGTGGATGTGTCATTGCATAATTTCCTTTAATCGCGGAATCGTAACGTCGACCGATCGCAGTTGACAACTGTGGGGCGGCGAGGCATGCGAAGGTGGCCTAAGAAGACGTCCCGCACTCAAGGTGCCGGGGGCTGTGAAGAACTCGCCCAGAGTTGTTCCTGCGTGGCGTTGCAATCCCATTCGTGCGGCGAGTTCACAGTGAACCGACATCAAGTCCTTCCTTGTCTACAAGCAGATTCGTCAAGCTGTGAATTACATATCCATCAGATTTGACCAATCCTGCATAGTTTCCGCGAAGATCGTTGAACTGATGATGGGCGACCGCCAAGAAGACCGCGTCATAGATGTCCTCCTGGAGGAGAGGGACGAGTTCGATATCGTATAATGCCAGCGCTTCATCGGGGTCCACCATCGGGTCATGAACATCCACTCGAACGCCGTAGTCCTCGAGTTCACGGATGACGTCCACCACCTTCGTGTTGCGCAAGTCCGGGGTGTTCTCCTTAAACGCGAGGCCTAGTACCAGTACACGGGATCCCTTGATCTGGATGCCTTCCTGCACCATCTTCTTCACCATCTGCGACGCGACATAGGCACCCATCGAGTCATTTATCCGTCGTCCCGCCAGGATCATCTCCGGATGGTGCCCCACCATCTGTGCCTTGTGCGTCAAGTAGTAGGGGTCCACACCGATGCAGTGGCCACCCACCAGGCCCGGCTTGAACGGCAGGAAGTTCCACTTTGTGCCCGCTGCCTCCAAGACGTCATGGGTGTCGATATCCAACTTGTCGAACAACATCGCCAACTCATTGACCAGAGCAATGTTCACGTCCCGCTGGGTGTTCTCGATCACCTTCGCTGCCTCAGCCACCTTGATCGAAGGGGCCTTGTGCGTCCCAGCAGTGATGATCAACCCATACAGATCATCCACGAAATCCGCCGCCTCCGGCGTGGAGCCCGAGGTGACCTTCACGATGGAATGGACGCGATGCTCCTTGTCGCCGGGATTGATGCGCTCAGGGCTGTAGCCGACGAAGAAATCCTGATTGAACGTCAGGCCGGAGAATTTCTCCAGAACGGGGACGCATTCCTCCTCTGTCGCACCCGGATACACCGTCGACTCGTAAACCACTACGCCACCAGGGCTCAGCACCTTCCCAATTGACTCGGAGGCAGCCAGCAGCGGACGCAGATCAGGACGCTTGGCCTCATCAATGGGAGTCGGCGTCGTAACAATGAAGACATTCGCCGAAGCCATGTCCTGCGGATCGGTCGTGAAACGCAACCCAGCCGCCTCACCCAGCTCCGCCGAGGAAACCTCCAGTGTGCGGTCGGTGCCAGCTTGCAGCTCAGCGATCCGTCGAGGATTGATGTCGAAGCCGATTACATCAAGCTTCTTGCCGAACTCGACTGCCAGCGGCAGGCCGACGTAGCCCAGCCCGATCACCGCGATCGTCGCGTCCTCAACCTTCACCTTCGGACCACTCACACCCACACTCCCGGTACTCCCTTGACCACCACACCCGATGGCACATTCTTGGTCACTACTGCCCCAGCACCGATCACGGTGCGCTCCCCCACCCTCAAGTTCTGCAGGATCGTCGCAGAGGCACCAACCAACGTCTCTTCGCCAATCTCTACCTCACCTGAGACGGTGGCATTGGGATTCACCGATACGTAGTCGTGCAGCACTGCATCGTGACCGATGGTGGCGTTTGGGTTCACATACGCGTACCGACCTATTTGCACATTTGTTGAAATGACCGCCCCTGCGCATACCACAACACCTTCCATCATCTGTGTGCGTGACCCGAAGCTGGCGCTCGGATGCACTGCAGTCAACGGCTGCAACCCTGCACCCGCGAGCTTTGCGACCAGCCGCCGGCGGATACCGGGGCTCCCGATACCCAGGACGAATCGTGCGTCCGCATCGCCTTTGGCCAGCCACTCATCAACCGTGCCAAGGCAGCTCACCCCGCGATCTGCGAGCCTGCCCAGGTTCACCTGGGATGGTGCATCGTCCAGGACACCGATGATTTCGATCTGCTGCCCGTCGGCGATCATGGCGTCCAATACGTCGAGTGCCTCACGGCCAAATCCGGAAGCACCGATCACGACTACCCGCTGGGCGCTATTCATCTGCGTTCCCAGTGCTTTTCATCGGCTGCCCCCTTCGGCCGGTTGGTAAAGACACTATCGACTTTTCCGATAGCGAAGACGCGATTGGCAAGGCCCGATGATCAACTTGCGTGCCTTTGTTCAACATGGCTTCCAGCCAGGAACCTGCCAATAGCTTCTGTGATGTGGGCAACCTGATCAGGGCCCAACCCGGATCCGCTCGGCAGCGACAACCCCGTCCTGAAAAGCCGTTCGCTGGTGCCGTCAACGAATGCCCGGGCACCGGCGTAGACCGGCTGCAGGTGCATCGGCTTCCACAGCGGCCGCGCCTCGATTCCCGCCCGGTCCAGGGCACCCCGCAGGTCTTCGGATGAGAAGCCCGCCGCTGCCTGGTCGACCAGGATGGATGTCAGCCACCAGTTGTCGCGGGTTCGGCCCCCATGGGCGCCCGATGGCTCGCCGAACACCCTGACGCCGGGCACCCTGCTGAACAGCTCCCGGTAGTGCAAGCGCATCAGGCGACGCCGTTCCAGCATCTCGGGCAACCGGGCAAGCTGTGCCCTGCCCACTGCGGCCAACAGATTCGACAGGCGGTAGTTGTAGCCGATATCGGTGTGCTCGTAGTGCACCACCGGCTGCCTGGCCTGCGTGGCCAGGTATCGGGCATGGGCCGCCAGTTCGGCGTCGTCGGTGAGCAGGGCTCCCCCGCCCGAGGTGGTCATCACCTTGTTGCCATTGAACGACACCGCCGCCGCCACACCGAACGATGCCGCTGGCCGGCCGTCGCGCACCGCACCCATCGATTCGGCCGCATCGGTCAGCACCGGGATGCCATGAGCTGCTGCCAGCGCATCGATGCGTTCGTGGTCCACTACCTTGCCGAGCAGGTCGACCGGCAGCACAGCCTTCACCTGACGGCCCTCAGCGGCCAGCGTTTCGAGGGCCTGTTCCAGCAGGTCCGGGTCCATGTTGCCGGTTTCGTCGGCGTCAACGAAGACCGGTTCGGCGCCGGTGTAGACGATCGCGTTGGCGCTGGCAGCAAACGTCATTGATGAGGTCAGCACCACATCACCTGGCCCGGCCCCCAGCCCGAGCAGTCCCAGGTGCAACCCGGCAGTCCCTGACGACAGGGCCACCGCGTGTGAGCGCCCACAGAAGTACGCCAACTCGGCCTCGAAGGCATCCACCTCGGGGCCCAGCGGCGCGACCCAGCCGGAGCGGATGGCGCGAAGAATTGCTTCCTCTTCAGCTACCGACACGTCCGGGGACGACAAGAAGATGCGTTCAACCATGGCCCGGAACCACTTGTGCTGCGCGGTTCTTCACCCTTGATCGCACCTTCGGGGCGGGCTGCTGGTCGCGCAGGTGCGCCACAACACTGACCGGATCCTCCGCGTCCACCTCGCGCACCTCCCACGGTGGGACAGCGGGCACCCTGACCCGGTTGATCAATGGGTGACTGCTGCGACGGCCCTCCTCGAGCTGGCTGAACAACACCTCTTCGAGCTTCTCGCCGTTGCGCAGCCCGGTGTATTCGATCGGGATGTCTGTGCGGTGGGCCTCCTCGAGCATCCGCCGGGCGACGTCCACGATCCTGATCGGCTGGCCCATGTCGAGCACCATGACGTCCCTCGGCCGGCCGATCGCCGACGCCTGGAGCACCAGCTCACAGGCCTCCGGGATGGACATGAAGTACCTGGTCACATCAGGGTGGGTGACAGTCATCGGGCCACCGCGGGCGATCTGTGCCTGGAATGTGTGCAGCACCGAACCACGCGAGCCGAGCACGTTGCCGAACCGCACCGACAGGTACCGCGAGCCGTGAACATCGGCGTAATACGCGGTCAACCGTTCAGCGATCCGTTTCGACTGCCCCAGCACGCTGGTCGGATCAGCCGCCTTGTCGGTGGAGACATTCACCAGTGTGCGCACACCCACCGACTGGGCCGCCTCGAGCACATTCAACGTGCCCAGGACGTTGGTCCGCCACCCCTCCACAGGGAATCTCTCAAGCATCGGAAGGTGCTTGAGCGCTGCGGCATGGAAGACCACTTCTGGCCGGTGCAGGTCGAAGATGCGCTGCAGCGCGCTCCGGTCACGGATATCGGCCAGCACCATGTCGTCGGTGTCGAGCAACCCCACCCCGTAGAGCGACAATTGCAGGGCGTGCAGGGCCGACTCGTCCCGGTCGAGCATGATGAGCTTGCGGGGGCCAAGATCGCGCACCTGACGAGCCAATTCGGACCCGATGGAACCACCAGCGCCAGTGATCAACACTGCTTTACCCGAAACTGAGCCAGCGATGGCTCGCAGGTCAGTGTCGATGGGACGGCGCCCCAGCAGGTCTGCCACGGAGAACTCACGAAGCTCGTTGAGCCGGACCCTGCCGCCGATCCGCTCGCGGACCGGGGGAACAGTGATGAACTTGATGCCCGATCGCCGGCACTGGTCGGCCACATCATCCATCAACTCTCGCGTCGCCGCGCCGATCGCCAGGATCAGCAGATCGGCCTGCTGGGCCTGGGCCACCTCGACCAGGTCGTCCCCTCGCCCCAGAACCCGGTACGAACGGATCCGGCGGTGCTTCTTGACCACGTCGTCATCGAGGAAACCCAGGATCTGGTACGGCGGATCATCGGCAAGGTCATTGAGCCGGGCAACGTCGTAGCCGTCGTCGCCTGCCCCATAGACCAGGGCGCGTGGCTTGCCCTCACCGATCGCCTGGGCACCCGGCTTGGGAATACCCCTGCGCAGTGTGCGGAACAACCAACGGCCCGACCCCATGAACATCAATGCCAACGGCGGCAACATGACCGCGATGCCATTTGGGAATCGTGGCACGAAAAGCACGAAAAGCAGACCCACAACAATGCCGACAGCGAAAACCCACGCTGCCAGCGATGTGGCCTCGGAATAACTGCCGACCCGGGATCGACCCAGGTAGAAGTGCATGCCGATGCTGCCCAACGTCGTCACTGCCAGTGACGTCAGCGTGTAGGCAGCGGCGGCACGCCACTGATCTTCGGCCAGCGCGAAGTCATATCGGATGAGAACAAACATTCCGAATGCCAGCACCCAGGCCATGACGTCCCACGCCGCCATGGCTGCCCTACGAAAATTTACAGATACATTTTTCACGCGTTCAGCTCCCCCACCCCTATAAGCCTTACGACCGTGGGCCTAGCCTGACTTCGTGGACACCTAGTTTAGCGGGATGACAGGATTTCGCGGGAAGAGGTGTCAGATGGCAGTACAGAGGAAGCGTCGTTGGTTCACTGCGGAGTATCGGGCGCAGGCGGCTGGTCGTGTGATCGAGTCGGGCCGGCCTGTGGCTCACGTGGCCAGGGAGCTGG
>JBMNPP010000033.1:0-17534 GCA_050943675.1 Brooklawnia sp. | reverse complement strand
GGACCGACCACCTCGTCGCCATCTACCCGGTAGTCGGCTGGTTGTTCACCAAGCTCGCAGCCGGGGCAATTCCAGTGTCCCTGCTCGTCATGTTCGATCACGGTGCCACAGCCGGGGCACAGGGCTGAATCGGCCGACCAGTCGGTGCCCAGGTCCACCCAGACGATCCGGTGGGCCGGCTGGGCGGCCCAGGCGACCAGCGGGTCCTTCACGTTGGCGACCACGACCGGGCCGGCCGCGCCGGCCTCGATCAGTGCGGCCCGCCACTTGCGGCCCAGTGAGTTGATCTCGTGGTGCCGGTCGAGCTGGTCGCGGCTGAAGTTGAGCATCACCAGCACCTCGGGACGCCCATGCCTGATGGCATCGGGCACCACCTGCTCATCGACCTCAAGCGCGGCTATCGGTGCTTTGGGGCGCATCGACAGCGCCGAGACCACACCCTCGCGCAGGTTCGCCCCGTCGGGGTTGCTGACCACGTCGCGTGGGTCCGACATCGATTCACGCAGTGCGGCAGCCAGCAGGTGGGTGGTGGTGGTCTTGCCGTTGGTTCCCGAGACGATGCCAACCCGCTTGCCGGCCAGCAGCCGCGGGAACAACCCGGGATCGATCCGGGTCATCACCGCACCCTTGATGGAGGCACCCGACCCGCGCCCGGTCAGCCGGGATGCAGCAGCAGCCGCATTGCCTGCGGCGAACGCGATTTGTTGGCGGGCCAGCTGCAGCAATGAACCGATGGACCTTTCAGCAGTCACCTCGCCATTGTGGCAGAACCCGGCCAGCGCACCCCCAATCGAGATGACTGGCGACACGCCCGGAGCCGTAGCCAGCGGCCATTGCGCCGGGCGTGCTCAAGGAAGGGTCGCTTTTGCTGACACCAAGATCATTTGGCTTGTGACTACGCATGTTGCCGTTTGATCGGGATCTTCACGGCCCATGATGGTGTCGGCTAGGGTCGTGGGCATGGCCGTTGCGCTGTCAGAAAACTCAAGGGTCAAGGTGCGACGCCCCTCGACGTTCGCACTCAAGCAGGTGATGGCGATCACCGGCATCCTCTTCGTGGCCTTCGTGTTCATCCACATGATCGGCAACCTCAAAGTCTATTGGGGTCCGGAGGCACTGAACGCCTACGCCGCCTGGCTTCGCGTGGTGGGCTACCCGCTGATCCCCGAACGGGGCGTGCTGTGGGTGTTGCGTGTGGTGCTGCTGGCCAGTGTGATCGCCCACGTCGGTTCGGCGTTGGTGCTGTGGGCGCGGGGCCGCCGGGCGCGCGGCCGCTTCCGTCGCCGCCGATTGCGCGGGTTGATGGCCAATGGTGCCCGGCTGATGCTGCCCAGCGGCGTGGTGGCGCTGGTGTTCGTGGTCGTCCACCTGCTCGACCTGACCATCGGACGGATCGTGGCGCCTGCCTCGTTCTCGCACGGCGACGCCTACGGCAACCTGGTGGCAAGTTTCTCGCGTTTGTGGATGGCCGCGTTCTATTCGTTGACGATGCTGCTCATCGGCCTGCACATCTTCCATGGCTGGCGGGCACTGCTGCAGGACCTGGGAGCCACCGGGCACCGGTTGCGCCTGATCTGGGTCAGCGTTGGGGCCTTCCTCGCCCTGGGCATTTTGCTGGGTAACGCCACTATTCCGGTATTGGTACAACTTGGAATCATTGCATGAGTGAGCGCAAGGTTGGACGGTTCGCAGGGCTGTTCGGGCGGGGCCCAGCCACACGCCCGGTTGAGGCTGAGGTCCCGGTGGTCGCCCCGCCAGCACGGCGGGCCGAGGCGGGCGTGAACGCACCTGTTGCAGCTGGGCATCCGCCGGTCGACGGACTGGATGCCAGGTTGCCCGCGGGGGACCCGTTGACCGCATGGGACCGGCGGCGTGCCGAATACCGGTTGGTCAGCCCCGCTAACCGGGGCAGGCTGACCGTGATCGTGGTGGGTACCGGTCTGGCCGGTGCCGGAGCGGCCGCAGCGCTGGGTGAACTCGGTTACGACGTGCAGTGCTTCACCTTCCACGACGCCCCGCGGCGGGCGCACAGCGTGGCCGCGCAGGGCGGCATCAATGCCGCCCGGGCCCGCAAGGTGGATGGCGACTCGATCCTGCGTTTCGTGGCCGACACGATCAAGGGCGGTGACTTCCGTGGCCGCGAGGCCGATGTGGTGCGCCTGGCAACCGAATCGGTGCGGGTGATCGACCACATGCAGGCCATCGGGGCGCCCTTCGCCCGCGAATACGGCGGCGAGCTCGCCACCCGTTCTTTCGGTGGCGTCCAGGTTTCGCGCACCTACTACACCCGCGGTCAGACCGGGCAGCAGTTGCAGGTGGCTGCCGCCCAGGCACTGCTGCGGCAGGTCAAACGGGGCACCGTCACCCTGCACACCCGTTCCGAGATGCTCGACCTGATCGTCGCCGATGGTCGCGCGCAGGGCGTGGTGGCCAGGGATCTGGTCACCGGTCGGGTCAGTGCGCACACCGGTCATGCCGTGGTACTGGCGACCGGCGGTTACGGCTCGGTGTATTACCATTCGACGCTGGCGATGCACTCCAACGCCACCGCGACGTGGCGGGCGCACCGCCGCGGCGCACTGTTCGCCTCGCCGTCGTTCGTGCAGTTCCATCCCACAGCGTTGCCGGTCTCATCGCATTGGCAATCCAAGACCACACTCATGAGTGAGTCACTGCGCAATGACGGGCGCATTTGGGTGCCGCTGCGGCCCGGCGATGACCGGGCGCCGGGCCAGATCCCCGAGGATGAACGCGACTACTACCTGGAGCGCCGCTACCCGGCCTACGGCAACCTGACCCCACGCGACATCGCGTCGCGGGCAGCCCTGGCCGAGATTGAGGCCGGTCGCGGCGTCGGGCCGTTGCGCAACTCGGTCTACCTGGATTTCCGGGATGCCATCAACCTGCTCGGCCGCGAGGTGATCGCCGAGCGGTACGGCAATCTGTTCAACATGTACCGCGACGTCACTGGTGAGGATCCCTACACCGTGCCCATGCGGATCGCGCCGGGCGCCCACTTCACCATGGGTGGGCTGTGGAGTGACTACGACCAGATGACCTCGCTGCCGGGGCTGTTCGTCGGTGGTGAGGCAGGTAACAACTACCACGGCGCCAACCGCCTGGGCGCCAATTCGCTGCTCAGCGCATGTGTTGACGGGTGGTTCACCCTGCCCTATTCGGTGCCGAACTGGCTGGCCGGGCTGACGGGTAGCCCAGCCCTTCCCCTCCAGGCCCCCGAGGTGGTCGAGGCCCTCAGCGCAGTGCAGGGCAGGCTGGACAGGTTCATGTCGATCGGCGGCAACCAGCGTCCTGTTGATTTCCATCGCAGGCTGGGTGAACTGCTCTACGCCAGCTGCGGGGTCTCGCGCAGCGAGGAATCACTGCGCGCCGGCCTGGAGCAGGTGCGTCAATTGCGGGCTGAGTTCTGGACCGACCTGAAGGTCAGCGGCAGCGCCGACCGGCTCAACCAGGAACTCGAGAAGGCCGGTCGGGTGGCCGACTTCATGGAGTTGGCCGAATTGATGGTCATCGACGCCCTGGACCGCACCGAATCCTGTGGCGCGCACTTCCGCACCGAATACATGCTCCCCGACGGTGAGGCACGACGCGACGATGCCAACTGGGCCAATGTGTCGGCCTGGCAGACCACGGCCGACGGAAGCTACTTCAAGCACATCGAACCGCTCGACTTCGAGCTGGTCGAGCCACAGGTGAGGGATTACCGATGAGGGTCGAGATTGAGGTCTGGCGTCAGGACGGTCCCGAGTCAGCTGGCCGCTTCGAGACCCATGTGGTGGACGACGCCACCGCCGAGATGAGCCTGCTGGAGTTGCTGGACCGGCTCAATGACCAACTGTCCGAGCAGGGCATTGAGCCGATCGCCTTCGAATCGGATTGCCGCGAGGGTGTTTGCGGTGCCTGCGGTGTGACTGTCAACGACCGGCCGCACGGACCGGTGCCGAAGACCCCGTCCTGCCGCCAGCACCTGCGCGCCTTCGGTGGTGTTACCCGCTTGCGGATTGAGCCACTGCGGGCAGCCTCATTCCCGGTCATCCGCGACCTGGTGGTCGACCGCAGTGCCCTGGACCGGCTCATCCAGGCCGGCGGTTTCGTGGACGTCGAGACCGGCACCGCACCGGACGCCGATGAACTGCTGATGACCCACGACCAGGCCGAGACCGCACTGGATTTCGCTGCCTGCATCGGCTGTGGGGCGTGCGTGGCGGCCTGCCCCAACGGGGCGGCGCACCTGTTCGCGGGCTCCAAACTGGCCCACCTGGCGCTGGTCCCGCACGGGAAGCTGGAACGCGGCCTTCGCTCCAGGGGGCTGGGCGCCGCACTGGACGCGGAGTTCGGCCCGTGCAGCACCTACGGCGAATGTGTCGAGGTCTGCCCGGCGGGGATCCCGTTGTCAGCGGTAGCGGCTGTCCACCGGGAACGGCTGCGGGGCTTCTTCCGCGGGCAGGCCGACTGAAGGACCCGTCCGGACGGCATCGGCCAGCAACAGGTATCTTGGCCCGGTGAGCAGCCGCACCCGAATCGGGATCATGGCCGCCGTGGGCACCGAAGTGCTCTACGGCGGCTCATTCGTGTTCACCAAAGGCATCACCAACACGATCGACCCGTTCACCCTGCTGGCCTGGCGGTTCGGGGTGGCCCTGGTGATCCTGCTGATCCTGGCGGCAACCCGGGTGATCAGGCTGACCATCAAACCGGCCACGCTGCGTCCCCTGCTCGTGCTGGCAGCCTTCCAGCCAGCGATCTACTACACCGCAGAGACCTTCGGGGTGATGCGCACCACCGCGTCCGAGAGCGGGTTGATCATCGCGGCAATACCGGTGGCCTCAATGCTGATGGCAGTGCTGCTGCTCGGTTCGCGGCCGGCGGGCAGGCAGGTCATGGGCATCTCGGTCACCCTGGCGGGAGTGGTGTTGACCGTGGTCGCGGGCGGCCTGAACACCGGGCTGGACCTGCTCGGCTACGGGCTGCTGCTGATCGCCGTGTTCGCCTATGCGGTGTATGCCGCCTTCGCCGAGCGGTATACCAGTGCCAGCGATATCGACAAGACCTTCGTGATGGTGGCCTGCGGTGCGGTGCTGTTCGGTGTGGTCGCGCTGGCCCGGCATGGCGCTGCCGGGACGCTGGGCACCCTGGTCATGCTTCCGGTGGTCCGCCCGGACTTCGCGTTCGCGGTCGGCTTCCTGGCGCTGGGCCCCACTATCGGTGCGTTCTTCCTGCAGAACGCGGCCATCGCCCGCATCGGTTCGACCCGCTTCGCCACCTTCATCGGCCTGTCCTCGCTGGTCGCCCTGGCCACCGGCACCCTGGTGCTTGGTGAGCGGTTGACGGCCGTCCAGTGGCTGGGTGGGGCAGCGATCCTGGCCGGGGTCTACCTGGCCAACCGGGCCGGGCAGGGCAACGGGCCCGCCCGGCGCAACCGCAGCGCTGCACTGCCCGCCGACGACCCGGCGACCGCGGCTGCCCAACGCTGACCCGGTGCCAACCGGCTAGCCTCGAAGGGTGCGCATCGCTACCTGGAACGTGAACTCGATCAAACCCCGAATGCCGCGCTTCCTGCCGTGGCTGGAGCAGCGGCGTCCCGACGTGGTCTGTCTGCAGGAGACCAAGAGTAACGATGCCGCCTTCGCCGAGCTGCTGGGTGCTGAACTTTCCGGTTTGGGTTACGAATTCGCCCACCACGGGCAGGGAGCCTGGAACGGTGTGGCGATCCTGTCGCGGGTGGGGTTGGAAGATGTCGAGCATGGTTTCGCCGGGCAGCCCGATTTCGCTGGCCGGGCAGAGGCCCGCGCGATCAGCGCAACCTGTGGCGGTGTACGCATCCACAGCCTCTACGTGCCCAACGGACGCGAGGTCGACTCCGAGCACTACCGCTACAAGCTCGCCTGGCTCGATGCCCTGGCCACCAGTGTCGCCGCCGGGCCGGGCGAGGTAGCACTGTGCGGCGACCTGAATGTGGCACCCAGTGATGACGATGTCTTCGACCCGGCCTTCTTCGCCGGCAGCACCCACGTGACCCCCGCTGAAAGAGAGCGCATCACGGCCTTCGGGCTGGTGGATGTGGTGCGCACCCACTGGCCGGATGAGCGGGTCTACTCCTACTGGGACTACCGGGCCGGCATGTTCCACCGCGACCTCGGCATGCGAATCGACCTGGTGCTGGCCTCGCGACCCATCGCTGAGCGGGTGCGGGCCGCCTGGGTTGACCGACAGGCACGCAAAGGCAAACTGCCCAGCGACCACGCACCGGTCATCGTCGATCTTGATGAGGCCCTCGATGGTGACATCGGGCCGGTCATTCCGCCACCGTCCAATCCGGCCAGGTATTCACGCACCGTGACCAAGTGAGAGGACGCAAGCCGCGTGGTATCGAACGGTTTTCACATCAACCGGGCGGGTATCCGATGCACTTGTGTGACTTTCCTCAAGCGCCAGGCAGCATTGTTAATCTTTTAGGACCGCGTCAGGGCGACGCATCGGGCTTGGCCCTGCGGTCTGGCCCATCGATGTCGGCTCGCTGATGAGCCGAGTTAGTGAGGACCCTATGCATGATCCGTTGGTCATCGCGATCGACACCTCAACCACTGCCACCAAGGCGATCATTGTCGATGGCCTGGGCAAAGTGCTCGCCCAGGGGAAGCGCGAGTTTCCGCTGGCCAATCCCAGGACCAGTTTCTATGAGCACGATCCGCTGGACTGGTGGACTTCGACCAACCAGTCCATCGGCGAGGCCATCTCACTGCTGACCGATGCCCAGAAGCGGCGCATCGTGGCCATGGGTATCACCCACCAGCGCGAGACCTTCGCGCCATTCGACGAGGACGGCAATCCGCTGCGGTCGGGCATCATCTGGATGGATGGCCGGGCAACGGAGCAGATCCACAAGTACGGTTCTGCTGATATCCACGCGCTGTCCGGCAAGCCGGCAGACATCACCCCGGCCCTGTACAAGATGGCCTGGGTCAAGGAGAACCAGCCGGGTCTGCTCGAACGTGCACACAAGGTCGTGGACGTGCACTGCTACGTGGTCTTCAAGCTGACCGGTCAGTGGACCTCGTCGGTAGCCTGCGCCGATTCGCTCGGCCTGTTCGACATCGCCAAGCAGGATTACGACGATCGCCTGCTCGAGATCGCAGGTGTGCGGCGCGACCAGATGTCCGACCTGAAGAAGCCTGGCGAAGTGATCGGTGACATCAATCCCGAGATCACCAAGGCCTGGGGCCTGTCGCAGACCGTTCCGCTGGTGGCGGGCATGGGTGACGGACAGGCTGCCGGCGTGGGTGCTGCCGCAGTGGACGCCAACACCATGTACCTCAACCTGGGGACCGCAGTGGTCGCCGGTGTGCATGGTCCCGAGTACCGCTATGGCAAGGCCTACCGGACGCTGGCCGCTGGCATCCCGGACTGGTACGACTTCGAGCTGCTGATCAGCTCGGGTGCGTTCCTGACCACCTGGTTCCGTGAGGCGCTCGGCGACCCGGCACTGGGCGCCAAGGTCGACCCGAAGCTCGAGGCGGACGCCACCGAGGTTCCGGTTGGCTGCCTGGGCCTGATCACCATGCCGTACTGGAATGCCGTCCAGACCCCGCACTGGGATCCGCTGGCTCGCGGCGCGGTCGTCGGCTGGCGTGGCATCCACAAGCGTCAGCACATGTACCGCTCGATCTTCGAGGCCATCGGCATGGAGATGCGGATGGGTCTGGAGGGTCTTGAGGCCGATACCGGCAACAAGATCACCCGGATCATCTCGATGGGTGGCGGCAACCGGAGCAAGCTGTGGCGCCAGATCATGACCGACGCGATGGGCGTGCCGATCACGGCCTGCGCAGAGGACGAGATCTCGGCAATGGGTGCTGCAGTGGCGGCCATGTCGATCACCGGTGTGCATGGTGAGCCCGATATCGCCGAGTACGCCCGCAAGATGGCGAACTACTCCGACACCACCGAGCCGGATATGGCCAACTACCAGCTGTACGGCGAGCTCGCCGAGATCCAGGCCAAGATCTACCCGGCGATGCAGGACATCACCGAGGACATCAGCCAGTACATGGGCCGTCATCCGGGCTGATCGTCCAGCAGAAACCCAGATAACCGAATAGTCATTACCCACTTCTGAAGGAAGGTGCCGCAGTATGCGCGCGTATATTTTCTACGGTCCCGGCGACCTCCGCCTGGAGGATATTGCCCCAGAGAAGGCCGGACCAGGCGAGGTTGTTGTCGAGATCCACGCTGCCGCGACCTGCGGCACCGACCTGAAGAGCTATCGGCGGGGTCACCCGACCATCTTCAAGGAACTGCCTGCCCGCTTCGGTCACGAGTTCTCCGGAATCGTGACCGAGGTCGGCAGCGGGGTCAGCAAGTTCGCCATCGGCGACCGGGTAGTAGCGGCCAACAGCTGCCCGTGCGGCAGTTGTTGGGCCTGCACGATCGATGAGGAATCACTGTGCGAGAACCTGTCATACCTCAATGGTGGTTTCGCCGAGCAGATCGTGATCCCGGCCAACATCGTGGCCCGCAACACATACAAGATCCCCGAGAGCCTGCCGTTCGAGGCTGCTGCTCCTGTCGAGCCGCTGGCCTGCGTGGTGCACGGCGTCGCCAAGACACCGATCAAGATGGGTGACACCGTGGTGGTCAACGGTGCCGGCCCGATCGGCCAGATGTTCATCACGCTGGCCCAGTTGCGGGGGGCCTCGGTGATTGCCGCTGACGTCTCAGAGGGACGCCTGGCCCAGGCCACCGAGGCCGGGGCCGTCGAGACGGTCAACCTGACCGGCATCGAATCGACTGCCGACAAGGCCGCTGCCATCCGCGATGTCACCCCATATGGGCGAGGCGCAGATGTGGCCATCGAGGCGGCGGGTCATCCCGAGGTGTGGAACCAGACCTGGCAGTGCCTGCGTCCGGGCGGGATCGCCCTGATGTTTGGCGGGCCGAAGGCCGGCTCCGAGATGGTGGTCGACGCAGTCGCGATGCACTACAAGGAATACAAGATGCTCGGGGTATACCACCACGCCCCGCAGTACGTCCAGACCGCCGTTCACCTGCTGGCGAGCGGCAAGTTCGATGGCATGAGCCTGTGCACCGAGATCCGGCCGCTGGAGGCGCTCGTCGAGAGCCTCGAGGACATGGCCAAGGGTCTGGGCAGCAAATACATCCTCAAGCCGTGACCGACCGACCAGAAGGACAGGAGAAGCAACCAAATGCTCTTGGAGAATGAACGCCAGCAAATCGTGGAGGCCTGCCTGACAATGCAGCGCCTGGGGCTCATCGTGGGCACCGCCGGCAATGTGTCGGTCAGGGTCGGCGACCAGGTCGCCATCTCGCCCAGCGGCGTCGAATACGAACAGATGACCGCCGCTGACGTGGTGGTGACCGACATGTCGGGCAAGATCATCGACGGCGACCTCCAGCCGTCAAGTGAATTGCCACTGCACCTGGCCGTCTACGAGTCGGGCCCGGCGCTGGCGATCACCCATAACCACGCACCCGCCTCGACCGCGCTCGGCCTGGTGGTCGACGAGGTGCCGGTCTCGCACTACTACTCAGGCATGTTCGGCGGGCGGATCAGGGTGGCGCCGTTCGCGATGTTCGGCACCGACCAGCTCGCCATCAACGTGTCCCAGGCCCTGCGTGAGCGCACCGGGGCACTGATGGCCAACCATGGTGCAATCACCACCGGGCCAACCCTGCCCAAGGCGCTCAGCCTGCTGCCCTACCTGGAGTACATCTGTGAAATCCAGTTGCGCGCCATGGCCACCGGTGCACCCATAAAGTACATCTCGGATGAGGACCTGGCCTCGGCAACGGCAGGCATGTCAACCTACGGCCAGCAGCCGAAGCGCGATTGATCAGCAAAGGACAATTAATGACCAAGACCATTGTCGTACTGGGTGCCGGGGCCATGGGCTCGGCCATGTGTACCCCCTTGACCGAGGCGGGCTGGGAGACCCGGCTGTGGGGCACCTGGCTCGATGACCACTTGCTGGATGCCTGCGAGGCCGGCAAGCCACACCCGCGCACCAATGTCCCGCTGGCGCCGGGCACCATCCTGTACCGCTCCGACCAGCTGGATGAAGCACTCGCCGGCGCAGACGCGGTGATCCTCTCGGTCGCCTCGCAGGGCGTCCCGAAGGTCACCGAAATGGCCCTGCAGGGCATCTCGAAGGCCCAGGTGCTGCTGCTAACCAGCAAGGGGTTCTGCCCCGACGATGCCGGACGCATCCAGTTGCTGCCCGACGCGATCCGCCGCATCGCGAACGAAAATGATGTCGAACTGCCGCCCATCGTGGCGGTGGCCGGACCCTGCAAGGCCAACGAGGTCGCCGAGGGCAAGCCGACAGCCACCATCTATGGCTGCCTGGACAAGTCGGTGGCCGACCGGATGGCACGCGAGATCTCGACCGACGTGTACTGCATCGAACCGACCGACGACGAGATCGGTGTCGAGGTCTGTGCACCGATGAAGAATGTCTACGCGATTTCGCTGGGCATCGCGGACGGCCTGCAAGAGGGCACCGGGTTCCCGCACCACAACCTGAAGGCCGCCACCTTTGCCCAGGCGGTGCGCGAGATGAGTGACCTTTCGGTGGTGCTGGGTGCCAACCCGGTGACCGCCTATGGACTGGCAGGGGTTGGCGACCTTGAGGTCACCGGCCTGTCGGGTCGCAACAAGGTCTACGGTGCCCGAATCGGACGCGGTGAGCCTGCCGTCGAGGCCCTGGACGCGATGATCGCTGCCGAGCAGACGGTTGAGGGCGTCCCAGCTGCCGGTCTGGCCAAGGACCTGGTTGAACAACTGGGTGATGGCCTGGCCGACCGGCTGCCGCTGCTGCAGGCAGTGCAGCGCGTCCTGGCCGGTGAACCGGACTTCAAGGCGTTGGTCAGTGAGGCGGTGCTGCCGCCGAAGCTGGCCTGAATCCGGTAGACCAGGCGAAGACCTGAAGGCGGGGCCTCCATCGGGGGCCCCGCCTCGTCATGTCTGCAACAAACCGGCTGCCACCGCCCACTAGGCTTGAAACGATCCAGCAGCCGAGGAAACGAGCAGAACCGTGACCCAAGCACCTGTTATCGAATCCAGCGGCCTCATCAAGACCTTCGGACACGTGCGTGCCCTGGACGGCCTTGACATGAGCGTCGAACCCGGTGAGGTACACGGCTTCCTGGGGCCCAACGGTGCCGGCAAGTCGACCACCATGCGCCTCCTGCTGGGGTTGTTGCGCGCCGACGGCGGCAACGTCCGGCTGTTCGGCCGCGACCCATGGTCGGACGCGGTAGAGCTGCACAAACGACTGGCCTATGTGCCCGGTGACGTCGAACTCTGGCCGAACCTCACAGGTGGTGAGGCCATCGACCTGCTTGCCCGGCTGCGTGGACACTTCGACAAGAAGCGCCGCGACGAACTCTGCGAGCGGTTTGACCTGGATCCGGGCAAGAAGGCCCGCACATATTCCAAGGGGAACCGGCAGAAGGTCGCGCTCATCTCGGCACTGACCTCACGGGTTGAACTGCTGCTGCTCGACGAACCGACAGCCGGGCTGGACCCACTGATGGAGGTCGTCTTCCAGCAGGCGCTACGCGAATCGGTGGCGCAGGGCACCACAGTGCTGCTGTCCTCACACATCCTGGCCCAGGTTGAGGTGCTGGCCGACCGGATCTCCATCATCCGGCACGGCCGCATCGTCGAGACCGGGACGCTGCAGCAGTTGCGGCACATGACCCGCACCACCGTTATTGCCCAGACCGTGCAGCCCGCAGCCGGGCTGGCCACACTGACCGGGGTACACAAGCTGCGTACCGAGGGCGACACAGTCACCTTCGAGGTGGACGGCGGCCACGTCGGCGAAGTGATGAGCGCGCTGGCCGGGCTGCAGATCACCTCGGTGGTGGCCCACCCACCCACCCTTGAGCAATTGCTGATCGGCCACTACGGCGATGAGTTGGCCGTCCACAACAGCTCGGGAACCGGTGCCTGAGATGGCCCACCCGCCAGCCCGCGGTATCCCCGCCACCACCAGCACCACCGGCCCCATTGCTGCTCGCCGGGGGCTGCCCGGCCGCCGACGGGGCAGCAGCAGCGTGACCGGCACCTGGGCGCTGGTGCGGTTCTTCCTGCGTCGCGACCGGCTCAAGCTACCCGGCTGGGTGGCCGGGCTTGGGCTGTACGTGGCCTATGTCGGCTCAGCGGTGCCCGGCATCGCGCCCACCCAGGCCGAACTCGACGGCGTCGCGCTGCTGATCAACTCGCCGGTCGCCCGCATGTGGGTGGGCCCGGCCTACGGCATGGACGCGGTCACCTACGAACGCTTCTTCGCCGCCGGGTATGCGCTCTACCTTTACATCCTGGCTGCACTGATGAGCATCCTGCTGGTCACCCGGCACACCCGCGGCGAAGAGCAGAGCGGCCGGGCTGAACTGGTGCGCGCCAATGTGGTGGGGCGGCACGCCCCGCTGACCGCCGCCATGATCGTGGCAGCCATCACCAACCTGCTCGCAGGGGCGGTGTCCACCGCAACGCTGGTTGGGGTCGGCTTCGCGGCCGCCGGCTCGCTGCTGATCGGTGCCGCCACCACACTGACGGGTCTGGCATTCGCTGGCATCACCGCAATCACCGTGCAGTTGACCGAGAACTCCCGGGCCGCGGCAGGCCTGGCCGGGGGAGTGCTCGGGCTGGCCTTCATGGTGCGGGCACTGGGCGACATGATGGCCGTTGGCGGCAGCAACCTGTCCTGGTTCTCACCGCTCAGCTGGGGCCTGCAGGCGGCCCCCTACGTGCTCGACCGCTGGTGGCCGCTGGCCCTGGCAGCCGGGCTTGCCGTGGTGACGATCGGGCTGGGCTACCTGCTGGCAGCACACCGTGATTTCGGTGCCGGCATGCTGCCCGCCCGCCGGGGCCGCTGGGAGGCCAGTGCCCGGCTGGGCACCCCCATCGGTCTGGCGCTGCGCCTGCAGCGCAGCGGTCTGATCGGGTGGGGTGTGGTCATCGTGGTGTTCGCCGTGATCGATGGTGCGTTCGGGCAGGCGATGCTGGACGCCGCCGGCCAAATGCCGCCGGTACTGGTCGACATGTTCGGCGGCACCAGTGGCCTGGCCGATGGTTACCTGGCCTTCCTCGCCGAGTTCAGCGGCTACCTGGGCGTCGCCTATGTGGTCTTCGCCGTACAGGGCCTGCTGGTGGAAGAGAACCGGGGCCGGGCAGAACTGATCCTGAGCACCCCAACCAGTCGCAGCGCCTGGGCGGGTTCACACCTGGGCGTCATCACCGTGAACGTCCTGCTGATCATGGTCGCAGCGGGTGCCTTCGCTGGGCTGGGCTATGCGACGGTGACCGGGGACTGGTCGGCGGTGGGCACCAGCCTTGTGGCGCACCTCAACCTGGTGCCAGCGGTCACCGTGGTGGTCGGGGTCAGCGCCCTGCTCTACGGGTGGGCGCCGCGGCTGCTCGCCCCGGTCGGCTGGACGCTGGTCGGTGCGGTCTTCTTCTTCGGGGTCTTCGCCCAATTGATGGACCTGCCCGATTGGGTGCTCAAGATCTCACCACTGAGCCACCCGGCGAAGATGCCGGTCGAGGCCTTCGAGGCCGCCCCAGTGCTCGTCCTGCTGGGGCTCACTGTTGCGGGCTGCCTGCTCGGCCTGGTCGGCCTGCGCCAGCGGCAGGTCGTCAACAAGGGGTGACCACACTGGGCAGGGCACCGCATGGTACCCCGCCCAGTGTGCTGCTCACAGCGTCCCGGGATCGCCCAGCAGGGCCACCACCTCGGCCAGGAAGAGCGCGCCCGGGTAGCCGTCGATCAACCGGTGGTCGATCGTCAGGCTCAGCGTCATCTCCGCTCGCCAGGCCATCGAATCGCCATCACGCACCAGCACCTCATGGGTGCGCCCGACCCCCAGGATCGCGGGTTCGGGCAGGTTCAGCACCGGGGTGAATGCGTCAATGCCCTGGGCGCCCAGGTTGGTGACGGTGAAGGTGCCGCCAGCGTAGGCGTCCGGGCCCAACTCGCCCGCGCGGGCCTGCTCGGCCAGCCGGGTGCTCACCTCGGCCAGTTCGGCGAGCCCCAGGGCGTCGGCATCGGCGATCACCGGCACCACCAGTCCGTCATCGAGTGCCACGGCCACCCCGATGTTCACCGCACCCAGTTCAATGATCTGGTCGCCCTCGATCCGGGAGTTCACCTGCGGGTGGCGGCGCAGTGCCAGCGCGCACGCCCTGACAACAGCATCAGTGATCGACGGTTTGCGGCCGGTGCCAGTCCAGTCGGCGCGCCCGGCAATCAGTTCGGTCACATCAGCCGTGCTCACCAGGGTCAGTTGCGCACTGGTCTGCAGTGATTCAACCATCCGCTCTGCGATCACCTGACGCATCCGCGGCATGGGTCGCGCCACATCCGCGGACGCGCCCGGCCGGCCAATGGCCTGCTCGATGTGGGCCTCGACATCTGCCACCACCACCCGGCCCCGCGGGCCAGTGCCTTGCACCTGGGCCAGGTCGATGCCGTGCTCCCTGGCCATCCTGCGGGCCAGGGGCACCGCCTGGATCTGGCTGCGGTCGGGCTGGCGGTTGGTTGGTGAAACCACTGCCGGGGGCGCCGGCTCTGCGGCAGGCTGCTCATCGGTGGTTGTCCCGGGCTGTGCCCGGGCTGTCTCACCGGGTTCCACGATGGTGCCCAACACCGTGTTGACCGGCACCGTGGCACCCACCTCGACCAGGATCTCGCCGATCGTCCCGGCATACATGGCGTCCACGGTGTTGGAGGTCTTGGACGATTCCACCTCGGCCAGTTCCTGGCCGACCGCAACCTCATCACCGGGCTTGACCAGCCAGGCGGTGATGGTGCCCTCCATCATCGACATGCCCCACTGCGGGAGCTTGATCTGCTTCACCGGATCACCCCAGGACTTCCCGCACGGCCGCCGCGACCTTGTCGGCATTGGGGTACAGCGACATCTCCTGGCCGCGGTTGTACGGAATGTGGGTGTGCGGGGTGACGACCCGCTTGATCGGGGCCTCCAGCGACCAGAAGCCATCCTCTGCCACCAGCGCCGAGATCTGGGAGGCGATCGACCCGAAGTCGTGGCATGGGTCGACGATCACCAGGTGCCCGGTCTTGGCGACCGATTCCAGGATCATGTCCAGGTCGAGCGGGATGATCGAACGAGGGTCGACGATCTCAACCGAGATGCCGTCGGCAGCGAGTTGTTCGGCAGCACCCTCGGCTGCGGTCAATGCCCCCGAGATCGCCACGACCGTGCAATCGGTGCCCTCACGCTTGACCTCGCCGACCCCCAGCGGAATCGTGAAGTCAGTGTCGTCGGGGACCTCGCTGCGAGTGACTGCCCTGGTGAAGTCCTCGAAGACAACCACCGGGTCGTCGGTGCGGATCGCGGTCTTCAGCAGCCCGTACAGGTCGATCGCCGTTGAGGGGGCCACGATCTTCAGGCCGGGCAGGGTGGCCAACGTCGTGATCGGCCGGTCGGAGTGCTGGGCGGCATTGCCCACCGCGTACATCATCGGCATCCGGATGGTGATCGGCAGCGATGCCTGCCCGCCGTACAGGTAGGTCGATTTCGAGATGATCGAGGTGCGCTGGTCCATCGCCACATAGATGAACGGCGCGATCTCGATCTCGATGATCGGACGCATCCCGACCATCGCCGCACCGGCACCTGCACCCAGGTAGGAGTTCTCTGAAATGGGTGCGTCACGCACCCGCTCGGGGCCGAACTGGTCGACCAGGGCCCCATTGGCGTTGATGGTGCTCCCGATGATGCCCCAACTGACATCCAGGCCCATCAGGAAGACCTTATCGTCGCGTGCCATCTCGTCGCGCTGAGCCTCGACGATGGCGTCCATGTAGGTCATGTTGCGCATTGTTCTTCTCCTCTCAGCGCCTGATCTGGATCGGTTCGGTGAATACGTGGACGAAGGCGTCCTCCACTGGTGGTTCAGCCGAGGCCCGGCCGAACTCGACCGCGGCGTCCACCTCGGCCCGGATCTGTCCATCGATGGCATCGAGGTCGGCCACTTCGATGCCGAATTCGCCGGCGCGATCGCGGAAGAGCTTCAGTGGGTCGCGGTGGGTGCGCCATTCATCAACCTCTTCCTTGGTTCGGTACTGCTCGGGGTAGGGTCCGATCGCGTGGTTCTCGAAACGGTAGGTGCGGGTCTCGACCAGTGAGGGTCCCTCACCAGCCCGGGCCCGGTTGACGGCCTGTTTGACCGCCTCGTAGGTCGCCACGAGGTCCTGCCCGTCGACGATCTCGCCAGGCATCGCGTAGGCGACAGCGCGGGCCGCGATCGACTCCGACGCGACCGCCTTGCGCCACTCGGTGTACTCGCCGTACCCGTTGTTCTCGCACACGTAGACCGCTGGCAGGTCCCACAGGGATGCCATGTTCAACGACTCGTGGAAGGTGCCCTCGTTGGCGGCGCCATCGCCGAAGAAGCAGAGCGTGACCTTGCTGTCGCCCTGCAATTTCGATGCCAGGGCCGCACCGGTGGCCACCGGGAGCCCCGAACCAACGATCGAGGTCTCACCCAGTGAGCCGACCGAGAAGTCCGACAGGTGCATCGAACCGCCCTTGCCCTGGTTCACCCCGTCGATCCGGCCCATCAATTCGGCCATCAGCCCCTTGATATTGGCGCCCTTGCCTATCGGGTGGCCATGTGAGCGATGGGTGCCCACCATGTAATCGTCGTCCTCAAGGGCCATACACGATCCCACGATCGATGCCTCCTGGCCGATGGAGGTGTGGAAGGCGCCATAAAGTTCGCCCTTCAGCAGGAGGTCCTTCGTGACCTCCTCGAAGTGCCTGATCCGGCTCATCCGCCGGTACGCCTCGATGAGGCGATCCTTGTCCAGTGACACGTCCCCATTCCTTTCCCGGGGACGCTGAACTTGGGGGCCAGAATCCCCATGCGGATAGATACCGTCACACACCAGCTACCTTGCTGTGACTACGGTCTTTCTATCCAATGCGAAGATCCCGCCGATGTTCTGGTTAGCGGGAGTTCAGTGGGAACTGGTCTGGTCTGCCCTAGAAGATGAAGTCGATCCCCAGGCCGTGGGCGACGATGCCGCCGATGCCGACCAGCACAGCACTGGCCACCACAATGAAGGCACCCCAGGCTGCGATCCGGTGCCCGTGGGCGCGCCACCGCACGCCCAGGCTGAACAGCGCGGGCAGGCCTGCACCGAGCAATACCCCGACGGCCAGGACCTTCCAGATGGCGTCGATAGCTGCGATTACCTGTTCCATCACAGACCCACCTTTTCTGACTGGAGTGAACCCACCCGGTCCGGTGGCAGTGCCATCTGTTCTGTGTTGAGCGAGGCCATTTGTTCGGGGAGAAGTGAGCCGTTCCGTCCGGCAGGGGCAGCGTCTGCGTCCTCGGGCTGCGAGGTGGTGTCGTTGGACTCCCAGTCATCGTTGACGTTGCGGTAGTCGATCCTCTGGCGCTGCGCGTGTACCCACATCCAGAGCGTCAACCCACCCATCATTCCCACGATGGTCAGCGG
>JBMNPP010000032.1:0-17962 GCA_050943675.1 Brooklawnia sp. | reverse complement strand
GCGGTGAATTGCGTGAACTGCCTGAGTCGACGTTGTCTGCTGTGGCGAGCGACCTGGGTGCGCTCGACCACCAATTGCGAATCGAAGATGGCGAGCTGCCGCTGGTCAGCGATGCGCTGGCTGCCAGTGGAGTGGTCGCCTCGAAGTCTGCGGCCAGGCGCGCGATCAACGAGGGTGGCGCCTACTTGAACAACGTGAAGGTTGCCGATGCCGAGGCGCGGCTTACCCGCGAAGACCTCCTGGCCGGACGCTGGGCCGTGCTCCGTCGTGGCAAGCGCACCGTCGGGATCGTCGAAGTCCGGTGAACCCACTCCCACAAGCTGATTCAGTGCGCTGGGGTGAGGGAATCCGCTCCGATTTGAAATCGGTTTACCAGGTGTGTATCGTAGGCCGAGCCTTCTGAGCGAGACAGACGCAGAGAGTCCGGGATCAAAACCCCCTGATGGGTGGTTGAGACTAAGGATTGCGGCTGGGCCAGGGGCCGACCAACGATCAACCGATCCTGTACTGCAGACGGATGTGTGTCCAATGAGGACCCATCACTGAGCAGGAGGGGGCGGAATCGGGCCAGGACCAAGAGGTTTTGACTCGAACCGGATCACCCGGTATAGTTGGGAGAGCCGCTCCGGTGGAAACATCGGAGCTTTGACAAGAGAAGACTTACCGGGTAACTTTCCGGATACAACGGGTTGGAGACAACCCAATAAGTCGAAAAATAGAGGGCCCACAAGCCGGTTTGACAATACGGACCAAGCCCCCTAATGTTTATAGAGCTGCCCCAAGCGGAGATCCAAGGATCAAAGCGCGGGACGCACCCGAAACTTGAGAACTCAACAGCGTGCTTTAAAGTCAATGCACAATAATATTGAAATCCCGTGCTTGACGGTAGGGCTTTGTCCTACCTGAAAGTAAGGATTCCTTTGATGAAGACACAATCCAGTGATGGATCTATGTCAGCATCAAACTCAAGTTGACGATAAAGGCCGTAAGGCCCAAGTCGATAATTTTTCAACGGAGAGTTTGATCCTGGCTCAGGACGAACGCTGGCGGCGTGCTTAACACATGCAAGTCGAACGGTAAGGCCCCTTCGGGGGTACACGAGTGGCGAACGGGTGAGTAACGCGTGAGTAACCTGCCCTTGACTCTGGGATAACAGATGGAAACGTCTGCTAATACCGGATATTCAACCTCCTGGGCATCCAGGAAGTTGGAAAGCTCCGGCGGTCATGGATGGACTCGCGTCCTATCAGCTTGTTGGTGGGGTAATGGCCTACCAAGGCAACGACGGGTAGCCGGCCTGAGAGGGCGACCGGCCACATTGGGACTGAGATACGGCCCAAACTCCTACGGGAGGCAGCAGTGGGGAATATTGCACAATGGGCGAAAGCCTGATGCAGCAACGCCGCGTGCGGGACGACGGCCTTCGGGTTGTAAACCGCTTTCAGCAGGGACGAAGCGCAAGTGACGGTACCTGCAGAAGAAGCACCGGCTAACTACGTGCCAGCAGCCGCGGTGATACGTAGGGTGCGAGCGTTGTCCGGATTTATTGGGCGTAAAGAGCTTGTAGGCGGTTTGTCACGTCGAAAGTGCAAACTCAGGGCTTAACCCTGAGCCTGCTTTCGATACGGGCTGACTTGAGGAAGGTAGGGGAGAATGGAATTCCCGGTGGAGCGGTGGAATGCGCAGATATCGGGAGGAACACCAGTGGCGAAGGCGGTTCTCTGGACCTTTCCTGACGCTGAGAAGCGAAAGCGTGGGGAGCAAACAGGCTTAGATACCCTGGTAGTCCACGCCGTAAACGGTGGGTACTAGGTGTGGGGAACATTCCACGTTCTCTGTGCCGTAGCTAACGCATTAAGTACCCCGCCTGGGGAGTACGGCCGCAAGGCTAAAACTCAAAGGAATTGACGGGGCCCCGCACAAGCGGCGGAGCATGCGGATTAATTCGATGCAACGCGAAGAACCTTACCTGGGTTTGACATATACCGGAAACACCTAGAGATAGGTGCCCCGCAAGGTCGGTATACAGGTGGTGCATGGCTGTCGTCAGCTCGTGTCGTGAGATGTTGGGTTAAGTCCCGCAACGAGCGCAACCCTTGTCCAATGTTGCCAGCGGATTATGCCGGGGACTCATTGGAGACCGCCGGGGTCAACTCGGAGGAAGGTGGGGACGACGTCAAGTCATCATGCCCCTTATGTCCAGGGCTTCACGCATGCTACAATGGCCGGTACAATGAGCTGCCACATCGCAAGATGAAGCGAATCTCAAAAAGCCGGTCTCAGTTCGGATTGGGGTCTGCAACTCGACCCCATGAAGTCGGAGTCGCTAGTAATCGCAGATCAGCAACGCTGCGGTGAATACGTTCCCGGGCCTTGTACACACCGCCCGTCAAGTCATGAAAGTCGGTAACACCCGAAGCCGGTGGCCTAACCTTTTGGAGGGAGCCGTCGAAGGTGGGATCGGTAATTAGGACTAAGTCGTAACAAGGTAGCCGTACCGGAAGGTGCGGCTGGATCACCTCCTTTCTAAGGAGCCATTTGGCCGGCCCGGCAATGCTGGGAAGGTCCAAGCGCTACTGATCCTGGGCGTTCGTCCCAGGCAGAGCAGGCTGCTAAATGTGGAACATTGACCATTAAGCCGAAACTCATCGTTCATCGTCAGTACAACCCGCAAGGGAGTGGAAACTCGATGAATCTGGGAGACGGCCTGAGAGCACGCTGTTGGGTCCTGAAGGGTCGGTTGTGAGAGCAGCGATACTTCAGTGCGGACCAGAGACCAACCTCCCTAACCAGGGTGGCGAAATCAGGGCCCGCCCGTATTTTGAGAACTACACAGTGGACGCGAGCATCTTTGTAGAACAAACAAGCTACTAAGTGCAATCGGTGGATGCCTAGGCACCAAGAGCCGACGAAGGACGTAGGAACCTGCGATAAGCCCCGGGGAGCTGGTAACCAAGCTTTGATCCGGGGATTTCCGAATAGGGAAACCCTGAAGAGACCGGAGTCATGTCCGGCAACCTCTGCCTGAACACATAGGGCAGCTGGAGGGAACGTGGGGAAGTGAAACATCTCAGTACCCACAGGAAAAGAAAACAACCGTGATTCCGTAAGTAGTGGCGAGCGAACGCGGAACAGGCCAAACCGTATGTGTGTGATAGCTGACAGGCGTTGCACATACGGGGTAGAGGGACCGCTCCGACCAGTCTGTCAACTGGTCAAGGAGTCAAAAATGATCAACCAAGTAGAAACACTCTGGAAAGTTGTGGCACAGAAGGTGAAACCCCTGTACACGTAAGTTGATCACTCCTGAGCGTCATCCCAAGTAATGCGGAACCCCTGAAATTTCGCATGAATCTGGCGGGACCACCCGTTAAGCCTAAATACTCCTTGGTGACCGATAGCGGACAAGTACCGTGAGGGAAAGGTGAAAAGTACCCCGGGAGGGGAGTGAAATAGTACCTGAAACCGATTGCATACAATCCGTCGGAGCCCGCAAGGGTGACGGCGTGCCTTTTGAAGAATGAGCCTGCGAGTTAGTGGTGTGTGGCGAGGTTAACCCGTGTGGGGAAGCCGTAGCGAAAGCAAGTCCTAATAGGGCGTTGAGTCGCATGCTCTAGACCCGAAGCGTTGTGATCTATCCATGGCCAGGGTGAAGCGACGGTAAGACGTCGTGGAGGCCCGAACCGACTTGGGTTGAAAACCGAGCGGATGAGCTGTGGATAGGGGTGAAAGGCCAATCAAACAACGTGATAGCTGGTTCTCCCCGAAATGCATATAGGTGCAGCGTCGTGCGTTTCTTATCGGAGGTAGAGCACTGGATGGTCTAGGGGGCCCACAAGCTTACCGAAATCAACCAAACTCCGAATGCCGATAAGTTAGAGCACGGCAGTGAGACTGCGGGCGATAAGGTTCGTAGTCGAGAGGGAAACAGCCCAGATCATCAGCTAAGGCCCCTAAGCGATAACTAAGTGGAAAAGGATGTGGAGTTGCGGAGACAACCAGGAGGTTGGCTTGGAAGCAGCCACCCTTGAAAGAGTGCGTAATAGCTCACTGGTCAAGTGATTCTGCGCCGACAATTTAGCGGGGCTCAAGTTATCCGCCGAAGCTATGGCATTCGCGCATGTACCTGACTTCGGTCCAGGTGCGCGGATGGGTAGGGGAGCGTCGAGTGTGCGAGGAAGCGGCGGGGTGACCCAGCCGTGGAGTGCACTGGAGTGAGAATGCAGGCATGAGTAGCGAATGACGGGTGAGAAACCCGTCCGCCGAATATCCAAGGGTTCCAGGGTCAAGCTAATCTGCCCTGGGTAAGTCGGGACCTAAGGCGAGGCCGACAGGCGTAGTCGATGGACAACGGGTTGATATTCCCGTACCGGCGAAACAACGATCCTGCCGAACCAGGTAATGCTAAGCACGCAAGGGCCTTTGACGTCTTCGGACTGATCTGGCCTGAGTCTGTAACCCAAACCTTTAGTAGGCAAGCTGCGGAGGGACGCAGGAAGGTAGCCGTACCGGGCGATGGTAGTCCCGGGGTAAGTGCTTAGGGTGGAGTGTAGGCAAATCCGCACTCCGTGAGCCTGAGGCATGACGCATAGGCCATTAGGCCGAATTCGGTGATCCTATGCTGCCTAGAAAAACTTCGTGAGCGAGTTGTTAGCCGCCCGTACCCCAAACCGACACAGGTGGATAGGTAGAGAATACCAAGGCGATCGAGAGAATCGTGGTGAAGGAACTCGGCAAAATACCCCCGTAACTTCGGAATAAGGGGGACCGGAAGGGTGAATAGCCCTGAAGGTCGCAGAGACCACGCCCAAACGACTGTTTACCAAAAACACAGGTCCGTGCCAAGTCGAAAGACGATGTATACGGACTGACTCCTGCCCGGTGCTGGAAGGTTAAGGGGAAGTGTTAGCGCAAGCGAAGCACTGAACTTAAGCCCCAGTAAACGGCGGTGGTAACTATAACCATCCTAAGGTAGCGAAATTCCTTGTCGGGTAAGTTCCGACCTGCACGAATGGAGTAACGATTTGGGCACTGTCTCCACCATGAACTCGGCGAAATTGCATTACGAGTAAAGATGCTCGTTACGCGCAGCAGGACGGAAAGACCCCGGGACCTTTACTATAGTTTGGTATTGGTGATCGGGACGACTTGTGTAGGATAGGTGGGAGACTTTGAAGCATTCACGCCAGTGAGTGTGGAGTCAACGTTGAAATACCACTCTGGTCGTTCTGGTTATCTAACCTAGGTCCATTATCTGGATCAGGGACATTGCCTGATGGGTAGTTTGACTGGGGCGGTCGCCTCCTAAAAAGTAACGGAGGCGCCCAAAGGTTCCCTCAGCCTGGTAGGCAATCAGGTGTTGAGTGTAAATGCACAAGGGAGCTTGACTGTGAGACAGACATGTCGAGCAGGGACGAAAGTCGGGATTAGTGATCTTCTGGTGGCAGGTGGAAGCGCCAGAACTCAACGGATAAAAGGTACCCCGGGGATAACAGGCTGATCTTGCCCGAGCGCTCATAGCGACGGCATGGTTTGGCACCTCGATGTCGGCTCGTCGCATCCTGGGGCTGGAGTCGGTCCCAAGGGTTGGGCTGTTCGCCCATTAAAGCGGCACGCGAGCTGGGTTCAGAACGTCGTGAGACAGTTCGGTCCCTATCCGCTGCGCGCGTAGGAATCTTGAGAAGGGCTGTCCTTAGTACGAGAGGACCGGGACGGACTAACCTCTGGTGTGCCAGTTGTTCTGCCAAGAGCACGGCTGGTTGGCTACGTTGGGAAGTGATAACCGCTGAAAGCATCTAAGTGGGAAGCACGCTTCAAGATGAGGGTTCCCTCAGAGTTAATCTGGTAAGGCCCCCGGTAGACCACCGGGTTGATAGGTCGGATGTGGAAGTGCGGCAACGCATGGAGCTGACCGATACTAATAGGCCGAGGGCTTGTTCCTACAAAGATGTTACGCGTCCACTGTGTGGCTCCCGAGATACGGTCGGGAGTCGAAGCAATCGAAAGATTGCTCGCCCGTTATATCTCCATAGAGTTACGGTGGCCATAGCGAAAGGGAAACACCCGGCTCCATTCCGAACCCGGAAGTTAAGCCTTTCAGCGCCGATTGTACTGCAGGGGGGACCCTGTGGGAGACTAGGTCGCTGCCGGACATCTTATAACCTCCCCTCGGAAGCCATTGGCTAACCGGGGGGAGGTTTTTTCATGTCCGGACACGATCTTGACAGACAGGCAGAATTGATTCATGAACGCTTCTGATACGCCGCGCGAGCGGGGCGAGCAGGACAGGCCGGCGAGGCGTCCCGGGGCCAGGCACGAAGGTGCTGGCGGGCGGGGCTCCGGTGGCCGTGGCGGCCAGCGTGGCCCAGGAGAAGGGCAGCGGCGGGGCGTCGGCAGCCGCGGTGCAAGTAGCCGCGGTGGCGGCAAACGTCGTTACCCAGACGGCGATGGAGGGTCGGGCCGTTCCGGTACATCGGACCGCTCGCGTGGTGGCCCGCGTACTGGCGGCGCCCGCCGGGATTTCAAGGATGGGCAGCGGCGCGGTGGCGGTGAAGACCGCGAGCGTGGCGGGCGTCCCTACAGCCGTGGGGATGGCCAGCAGGATCGTGGTCGGCGTCCCTACCAGGGTGAAGATGACCGCGAGCGTGGTCGGCGTCCGTACAAGGGTCGGGACGGCCGTGAAGGTGGCGGGCGTTCCGACAACCGTGGGGATGGCCAGCAGGACCGTGGTCGGCGTCCGTACCGAGACGGCGATGACCGGCAGCGAGGCGAGCGTCCCTACGACCGCGGGGATAACCGTGAGCGTGGTGGGCGTCCGTACAAGGGTCGGGACGGCCGTGAAGGTGGCGGGCGTTCCGACAACCGTGGGGATGGCCGGCAGAACCGTGGCCGACGTCCGTACCAGGGTGGAGAAGACCGCGAGCGGGGCCGGCGTCCATACCAGGATGATGATCGGCGCTCGAGCCGCTCGGGTTCAGGGCGTGGCTCTGGTGGCTATCAGCGTGATGATCGCCGCTCGCGTCCAGATGATTCGAGGGACCGCGGACGTGGGTACGGCTCCGGTCAGGGCAGGGACCGACGGCCGTCAAGGCGCGATGGTGACGAGGAACGTGAGCCGCGCCAGTTCCCGCCTGGCCTCGAACCGGCGGCCAACGAACCGGAACTGCCGATCGGTTACGACGAGGTGGGGTTGCCGGTCCCGCTGCGGGCGGAATTGCGCGGTGTCAGCAAGCACGTGGCCAGCAAGGTGGGCGGCCACCTGCGTGCGGCCGGTGAACTGATAGACATCGACCCCGAGTTGGCGCTCCGCCATGCCATGGTCGCCCGCCGGCTGGCCTCCAGGCTTCCGGCGGTGCGCGAGGTCACTGCGGAGGTGGCTTATGTGGCCGGTGACTTCGAGACAGCCCTGACCGAGTACCGGGCCCTGCTCCGGATGAGCGGTAACGATGACTACCTGCCGGTGATTGCTGATTGCGAACGAGCCGTCGGGAAACACCAGAATGCCTTGCGCACCCTCGCCCAGGCCCGGCAGGGCAAACTCAGCCAGGCCCAGCAGACCGAACTGGTCTTGGTGGAGGCCGGCACCCGCAATGACATGGGCCAGCGGGCCGAGGCGTCCCGACTGCTCAAGCAGGCGATCAGCAGCAGAGAGGGTGGCCGCGAGGGGCAGGCCCGGCTGCGGTTCGCCTACGCCGAACTGCTCGCCGAGCTGGGCGAGGTTGATGCAGCACGCCAGTGGCTGCAATCGGCTCGCAAGTATGACGATAACGACGAATTGCGCATCGCTGATCGAATCGCTGAGCTCGACGGCCAACCGCCGGTCACCAGTGAATACAGTGATGAGTTTGAGATCATGGACGTCGAGACCGCCGAAGAACCGGTCGAAGACGACGATCCTGAGCCCCAGGAGGACCAGTGACCCGCTTCATCGATCCCTACGACGCCGCCCTGTTCGACCTTGACGGCGTGATCTACCTGGGCCCGCATGCGGTCGATCATGCGCCCGCCAGCCTGGCGGCACTGCGCGACCTTGGCGTGCGGGTGGGTTTCGTGACCAACAATGCGTCCCGCACCCCGCAGACGGTTTCTGACCACCTGAACGAACTCGAGGTCGAATGCCACCTGGCTGACGTAGTCACCAGCGCGCAGGCGATCGCCCAACTGATGATCCGGCAACTGCCAGCCGGTGCTCGCGTCCTGGTGTGCGGGGCGCAGGCTCTGGCCGACGAGATGACAGCGGTCGGTTTCACAGTGGTCCGCGACCACACCGAATCACCCGACGCGGTGGTGCAGGGCTACGACCCGCAGATGACCTGGCCACGACTGGACGACGCCTCATATGCCATCCAGCGGGGGGCGCGCTGGTATGTGTCGAATACTGACAGCACCAAACCCACCAACCTGGGGTTGGCCCCCGGGGCGGGCGCCATGGTGCATGCCATCGGCCTGACCAACGACGTTGAGCCGATCATCGCTGGCAAACCCTACCCGCCACTGCTGCACGAAACCGTCAAGCGTCTGGAGTCGAAGAGCCCGGTATTCATCGGTGACCGCCTGGATACCGATATCGAGGGCGCCAACAGCGTCGACATGGATTCACTGATGGTGTTCACTGGCGCGCACGGCAAGTACGACGTGTCCTCAGCCATCCCCGCCCAACGCCCCACCGCGATCGGTTTCGACCTGCGCTCACTGCTTGAGCCGCAGCGCAGCGCAACCATCGAGGGAGACCGGGTGGTGTGCCGTCACGCCAACGCCCAACAGGTGAATGGGCGGGTGCGCATCGAGGGTCCGGTGAACTCGGTCGAGGAGCAACTCGACGCACTGTGGGCCATCACCCAACTCACCTGGCGTGATGAGGGACTGGATGCCACCCAGGCCCTGGAATCACTCCACCTGCTGCACTGATCCGCCATGACCCAGCAAGCGGACACGCCGGACACCCTGGATGGTCCTCCCACGACCGGTAACCGGCTGATTGACGCGGCACTGGCAGATCTGGCCGGCAACGAGCAATTGCCCGTCAGTGAGCAGCTGAACCGACTGGCAGCAGCCCACGAAGTGCTGGTGCAGGTGCTGGACACCTCGCGCGGGGCAGTGCAGACGCCGATCCCCGGTGTGCGGCCGCACACCGGACAGGCAAGGCCGGGGCCCGCGTAGAGGTGCCGGAACGTCTCGATGTGATGGTCTTCGACTCGGGCCGGGCCCGCTCGCGTTCACAGGCCGCCGAGCTGATCAGGGCCGGGCGGGTCAGTGTCAACGGACGCACCATCACCAAACCAGGACACCGGGTGAGCGGTGCAGAGGTGATCGCGGTCCAACCAGATCCGTGGGTATCCCGGGCCGCCCACAAACTGTTGGGGGCACTCGACCAGTCCGGGCTCGAGGTGCCGCCTCGGGTGCTGGACGCCGGGGCGTCCACCGGCGGGTTCACCCAGGTACTGCTTGGCCGGGGTGCCCAGGTCGTCTACGCCGTCGATGTCGGCCACGACCAGTTGGCCCCCACCATCCGGGCAGATGCGCGGGTACGGGTGCGTGAGGGCCTGAACTTGCGCGAGCTAACGCTGGCCGACCTGGACGACCAGCCGGTTGACCTGGTGGTTGCCGATGTTTCGTTCATCTCGCTGCGGTTGCTGCTGCGGCCATTGTTCAGTGTGCTGAGTGTCGAGGGCGTCGCGCTGCTGATGATCAAGCCACAGTTCGAGGTCGGGCGGGGAGGACTCGGCGCCGGCGGTGTGGTGCGTTCGGACCAGGACCGTACGCAGGCGATCGAGGCCGTCATTGCTGAGGCGGCCGAACTCGGGTGGCAACCCAAGTGGCGCGGCGATTCGGTCCTGCCCGGCCCCGCTGGCAACCTGGAGCACTTCGTCTGCCTCAAGCCCGCGACAGCGGGGTAGGCTTCAAGCCGTGACAGCTATCGCCCAACCACCCCAAGAGCAGCGCTGCATAGGAATCCTGTTGCATCCTGCGCGCCCAGAGGCTGTTGAGGTGGCTGTGCAGTTCGTGCAGGGGATGACCGAGCACGGCATCGCCTGCCTGGGGATCGGCGAACGGATCTCCGAACTACGCACCGCGCTACCCCCCGGTGTCCGGATCCGCCAGGTCGCGACCGAGGAATTGGCTGCGGTCGAGCTGGTGGTGGTCTTCGGTGGTGACGGCACCATCCTGCGGGCAGCCGAACACGTGGTCCCCTTGGGGGTGCCGCTGCTTGGGGTGAACCTGGGCCATGTCGGTTTCCTTGCCGAACTCGAATCGCATGATGTGCACAAACTGGTCGAGCAGGTGGCCGATCGCAACTACTTCGTGGAAGAGCGACTCACCCTTGAGGTCGAGGTAACCGACGCCGACAATTCGGCGATCTGGACATCGTTTGCTGTCAACGAGGTATCCCTGGAGAAGGCAGCCCGCGAAAAGATGCTCGATGTGCTGGTCGAGATCGACGGGCTGCCGGTCTCGCGCTGGGGCTGCGACGGAATGCTGATCTCGACCCCCACCGGGTCAACTGCTTACGCCTTTTCTGCCGGCGGACCAGTCATCTGGCCCGATGTGGAGGCCTTCCTGGTCATCCCGATGGCCGCGCACGCGCTATTCGCCCGTCCCCTGGTGCTCGACCCGACCTCGCTGGTCGACCTCACCCTGTCAAGCAGTTTCGCTGCCCACGCAGTGGTCTGGTGCGATGGCCGCCGATCAGTCGACCTGGCGCCCGGCGCACAGGTGCACGTCCGGCGGGGGCGCCACCAACTGGGTGTCGCACGGCTGCAGGAGCAACCGTTCACGTCCAGGCTGGTGAAGAAGTTCGAGCTCAACATCGACGGTTTCCGGGGTGGCGGGAAGCCCTAATGCTGGTTGAGCTGCGCATCGCAGACCTTGGCGTCATCGCCGCTGCGACTTTCGAGCCGTCGCCCGGCATGACGGTGGTCACTGGTGAGACCGGTGCCGGCAAGACGATGATCGTCAGCGGCATCGGCTTGCTACTGGGCCAGCGTGCTGATGCCGGTGCCGTGCGGCGTGGGGCAGCGCGCACACTGGTTGAGGGCAGGTTCACCCAGGCCGAGCGGCTGGCCGACCAACTGCAGCAGGTCGGCGCCGAACTGGATGGTGAAGAGCTGCTGGTCGCCCGCCAGATCAGCAAAGCCGGACGCTCGCGGGCCTTCATCGGCGGGGTGCAGACACCGATTTCGCGGCTGACTGAACTGGCGGGCGAGCTGGCCACGATCCACGGCCAGTCAGAACAGATCAGGCTGGGTTCACCCGAGCGGCAACGCGAGGTGGTCGACCGTGCCGGTGGGCCAGCCCTGGCCGAACTGCTGGAGCGCTACCAGCAGACCTATCGTGCCCGCGAGCAGGCACGGGCCGAACGGGACGACCTGCAACGCAACGCTCAACAGAACGCCCGCGAGGCAGACATGCTCGCCTTCGGGCTCGAAGAGATCAGCAACGTTGATCCGCAGGCCGGAGAGGACGATGAGCTTGCTGCCGAGGCGTCCCGGCTGCAGGCCATCGACGACCTGAGGCTGCTTGGCATGCGTGCCAGCCGAGCACTATCGGGCTCGGATGAGGGCGACCCGGACGACCCGGGTGCGGTCGGCCTGGTCGGCATCGCCCGCAACGCCATGGTCGAGGTCGCCGGGCTCGATGAACAGGCAGCCGAACTGGCGGCCTCGGCCAGGCTGCTGGGTGGGCAACTCAATGAGCTTGCCGCTGACGTGGCCTCCTACCTGAGCAACCTCGACGCCGACCCGCAGCGTCTTGAGCAGGTGACCGCCCGCCGGGCCGCACTGGCCGGGCTGATGCGCAAGTACGGCAGCAGCGTCGACGAAGTGCTGGCCTGGGCGGCCCGGGCTGCCGCGCGGCTCGGCAGACTCGCCGGCTCCGAGGAGCGGCTGGCCGAGCTGGCCAGCCAGATCGCTGCGCTCGATACCGAACTGCTGGAACTGGGGGGCCGGCTCAGTGCACTGCGCGAGCAGGTGGCTGCCGAATTGGCCAGCAAGGTGCAGGTCGAACTGGCAGCCCTGGCAATGCCGCACGCCCGGCTCCGCTTCGAGTTGAAACCGCTGAACGCCCCCGGACCGCACGGCTGCGAACAAGTGCAGTTGCTGTTTGCCGCCAACCCCGGCAGCACCCCGGCACCTCTGGCGAAAGTCGCTTCGGGCGGCGAGCTGTCGCGGGTGCGGTTGGCGCTGGAAGTGGTGCTGGCCTCGGCTGACCCCGGCCAGGTATTCATCTTCGATGAGGTGGACGCCGGAATCGGTGGGGCAGTGGCTGTCGAGGTGGGCCGCAGGCTGGCCCGGTTGGCCGAACATTCCCAGGTGATCGTGGTTACTCACCTGGCCCAGGTGGCGGCCTTCGCCGCAAGTCACTGGGTGGTCGCCAAGTCGAGCCGCGGCGAGGTCACCGTATCCGACGTCCGCAGCCTGGACGCTGCCGAGCGTGAGGTTGAACTGGCCCGCATGATGGGTGGGCTGGCCGACAGCGAATCCGGTCTGGCCCATGCCCGGGAATTGCTGGCCGAGGCCAGCAGCCAGTCTGCCAAGTGACCCGGCTGTTGGCCGGCATCGACTGAGGTTGTAGGCTTCCGAGGAATTCTGAGTTCGATCAGAGGAGCCCGCATGACCGGCATGAATGACGACCTCCCCCCGTTCGGCCACGGCCGCCACCTGCTCAGTGTGCAGCAGTTCGACCGCGATTCGCTGCGGCACCTGTTTTCGCTGGCCGACCTGGTGCGCCCGATCGCTGCCGGCAAGAGCGTGTGCACCGTGCTGGATGGCGCCATCCTCGGCAGCCTGTTCTTCGAACCGAGTACCCGTACCCGGCTCAGCTTCGAATCAGCCTTCCTCCGGCTGGGCGGGGAAGTGACCACCACCACCGGCTTCACCTTCTCGTCGATGGCCAAGGGTGAATCGATCGCCGACACCTCGCGCGTTGTCTCGGGCTACTCCGACGTATTGGCGGTGCGCCATCCCGATGAGGGCTCGGTGGCAGAGTTTGCTGCTGCCTCCGTGGTCCCCTGCATCAATGCCGGTGACGGTGCAGGTGAGCACCCCAGCCAGGCCCTGCTCGACTTCTACACCCTCGACAAGGAACTGGCTGATCGTGGCAAACCAGTGGATGGGTGCACCATCGCGGTCGTGGGGGACCTCAAGTATGGTCGGACCGTTCACTCACTGATAAAGCTGCTGTCACTTGCCGAGGGCGTCACTTTCCGAACCTTCAGCCCACCCAGCCTCGAGTTGCCGCCCGAAGTCGCCCAGTACGCTCGGGTTCGCGGCCACCGGGTCTTCGACTGCGGCTCGGTGACCGATGCCCTCGACGGCGCCGACGTGGTCTACGCCACCCGCGTCCAGCGCGAACGCATGACCGAAGAAATCCTCGCCCACGCCAATGTCTCGGGCAACCTGCTCAACCGGCAGATCCTTCAGGATGCGGGCGCCAGCGAGATCATCATCATGCACCCCCTGCCGCGGGACTCCCGGATGGATTCCTTCGACCTGTCCAGCGACGTCGATGACCTGCCCGGCCTGTCGATCTTCCGGCAAACCGACAACGGTGTGCTGATCAGGATGGCCATCTTCCTCACCGCGCTCGGTTGCTCACCGGACGCAGTCAAGGCCACCACCAAGCAGCGCCCCTGGGATGCCACGCTGCGCTGGCCGTGACGGGCCCGGCTTAGCGGGAAAGTACCTGGGCCAGGTCGTAGGACGGCGCCTGGTCGATCTGCGCCAGCAGGCAACTGCGTGGGTCACTGTCGTGGCGGAACCGCACCAGGGTCACTGCGTGCCGGAATCGGTCGCCCTCGAGTTGGTCGAAGGCCACCTCGGCCACCAGTTGGGGTTCCAGGGCGATCGAGACGGGATCGGTGGATTTCGAGAACCGTGACCGCGGCTTGTCAAGCAGCACCGGTTCACCATCGGAGTCCCGCTTGACCAGGGGCTCCAGTTCGGCCACCAGGCTGGTGCGCAACTCGTCGGTGAAGGCACCGATACCGCCGACCGGTCGCAGGATGCCGTCATCGTCATACAGTCCGAGCAGTAGTGAGCCGATGCCGTGCCCGCGTTTGTGGATGCGGTAGCCGATCACCACCGCCTCGGCGGTCCGCTTGTGTTTGATCTTGAGCCAGCCGCGTTTGCCCGGCAGGTACGCGCCGGCCCGGGGTTTGCTGACCACCCCGTCCAGGCCCGCACCCTCGAAAGCAGTGAACCACTGCAGGGCCAGATCGGGATCGGTTGTGTACTGGCCCAGGTGGACCCGTGGATTGGTGGGCAGGCCAGCGAAAACCTCCTCGAGCCGCGACCGTCGCTCATCCCAGCCGAGCGGGGTCAGATCGGCTCCAGCCGCAGCCAGCAGGTCGAAGCAGACCAGTTCAGCCGGGGTTTGCTCGCTCAGCAACGTGATCCGGGAGGCAGCCGGGTGGATCCGCTGCGTCAGGGCATCCCAATCGAGCCGTTCGGCCCCGGCACTGCCCCTGCGGACCACAAGTTCGGCATCCAGGACCACCCCATCAGGCAGCCAGCCGGTCAAGGCGTCGACCACTTCAGGGAAGTAGACCGTCAACTCCTTCCGGCCTCGACTGCCCAGGACGATCTGGTCACCATCGCGGCTGATGATGCACCGGAAGCCGTCCCACTTCGGCTCATGGGCGAACCCCGGATCGGTCGGCAGGGTGGCGGTCGCGGTCGCCAGCATCGGGGAGATGGGCAATTCCAGCGGCAGGTTCACGCCACCCATGATTCCCGCCGGCGGCAGGCCACGGATCAGCCGACGGGCTCAAACTGGCCGGACCGTCCGGTCAATACCGGCGATACCGGCCCGAAGGCAGCACAATGGAGCCCAGACAACCCGAGGAGCAATGTGAGCCAGATCATCGACCAGCCCGAGGAATGGCCGGTAACCCGCCGCGAGGTGCAGGCAAGCGGTCGAGTCCAGAGTTTCATCGCAGACCAGATCGACACCCCGGCAGGCGAGTCGATCTGTCGGCAGTGGGTGGGCCACACCGGGGCAGTCGCCGTGATGGCTATGGACGAACAGGGACGCATCGCTGTGGTGCACCAGTACCGGCACCCGGTGGGATTCCGGCTCGTCGAACCACCGGCCGGGATCCTCGACATCGATGGCGAACCGGCCGTGGAGGCCGCCAAACGCGAACTGGCCGAAGAGGCCCAGCTCGCCGCGGGCCGCTGGGACACCCTGATCGACTTCTTCACCTCACCGGGCGGCCTGCAGGAATCCATTCGCATCTTCCTGGCCCGCGACCTGAGCGCCGCACCGCTGCCCGACGGTTTCGAGGTCGTCGGCGAAGAGATCGATATGGGTCTGCACTGGCTCGGCCTGGACGAGATCATCGAAGGCATCTACGCCGGCGAACTGCAGAGCCCCACGCTGGTCGCAGGTGCGCTTGCCCTGAAGTTGGCATCCGAAACCGGCCGCCTGGCCCAACTGCGGCCCGCTGATGCCCCATGGCCGGCCCGGGCAGCCAAGAAGCGCCGTGACCAAGAGTTCGGGTGAGGCCAGGCTGCAGCGGCTGATCGAGGGTTACCTGGACCACCTGGCGGTAGAACGGGGACTGGCCACCAACACCGTCGCTGCCTACCGGCGCGACCTGCGCCGCTACCAGCAATGGTTGATCGCCCGCGGCATAACCAACATCGACGAGGTGGGCACCGCCGACATCGCGGCCTTCCAGACTGACCTGGCCACCGGCTACGACCAGCACCGGCCGCTGGCCACCGCGAGCGTTGCGCGCATGGTGGTGGCGGTGCGTGCCCTCCACGGGTTCGCTGCCTCCGAAGAACTGGTCGCAGACAATGTCGCCGCAGATATCAGCCCACCCAGCACCGGCAAACGGCTGCCCCGGGCACTGCCGATCGACCAGGTACAGGCGTTGCTGGACGGGATCGATCGCAGCACCCCGATCGGGTTGCGCGATGCCACGCTGCTCGAACTGCTCTATGGCACCGGGGCCCGCATCAGTGAGGTGACCGGTCTGGATGTGGATGATCTCAGCCGCGTGCTCGACGACGCGGAGGCCGGTCTGAGGCTGATCGGCAAGGGCGACAAGGAGCGGCTGGTGCCGCTGGGCAGCTACGCCCGCCAGGCCGTGGATGCCTGGCTGGTTCGTGGGCGTCCGGCGATGGTCGAGGCAGCCGGCAGATCCTGCCCGGCCCTGCTCATCAACACCCGGGGTAACCGGTTGAGCCGGCAGAGTGCTTGGGGCATCATCAAGTCCCGGGCCGCCCAGGCCGGCATCACCGCCGATGTATCCCCGCACAGCCTGCGGCACAGCTTCGCCACCCACCTGCTGGATGGCGGGGCCGACGTCCGGGTGGTGCAGGAACTCCTGGGTCATGCCTCGGTCACCACGACCCAGATCTATACCGAGGTCACCGTTGAACACCTGCGTGAGGTTTACCGCAGCGCCCACCCCAGGGCGCTGGGCTGAGTGCTCCGCACGCCTCGGAATGGCCCCCCGTTGAGCCAGCGGATACAGTTGTGTATGCAAACATCGGGATTGCAGGCGGCGCTGTAGCCGCAAGCCATCAAGAACGGGATTCAGCGGCTCATGATGAAGCGTGTCGCCACGGGGGTGCTCAGGCACAGCAGGCTATTGCTTGGTGTGTTCGGCCTGCTGACCATCGCCGGCCTCCTGCTGATACCTCAGGTACACATCAACTTCAACCTGGCCAATTACGTGCCGGCCGACGCGGCGTCCACCAGGGCCACCAATGTGATGGCCGAGGAGTTCGACGACTCGGTACCCAACGTGCGCGTCTACGTGCCCAACCTCAGCGTGGTCGAGGCCGTCGAGGTCAAGCAGCAATTGCAGGCGATCGAGGCAGTCGAAACAGTCATCTGGCTGGACGACTTCATCGACCTCAAGCAGCCGCTCGAGGTGCAGGATCCCGATACCGTCAGCGGCTTCTACAGCAACGGCGGCGCGCTGTTCCAGATCAGCACCAGCCTGGACGACGCCCAGGTAACCATGGAGCAACTGCAGCAGATCGCCACACCGCAGGGGGCGGTCGAGGGCCAACTGCTTGACCTGGCGCAGGCCCAGTCCTCAACCAGCGAAGAGATCTCAACGATCATGTTCATCATGATCCCGCTGGCCCTGTTGCTGCTGGTGTTCTCGACCCGGTCGTGGCTGGATCCCCTGATCCTGCTGGTCACCATCATCGTCGCCGTGGTGCTGAACATGGGCACCAACATCTTCCTGGGCGAGATCTCATTCCTGACCGCTGCCGTCGCTGGAGTGCTGCAGATGGCAGTGACCATGGACTACGGCATCTTCCTGCTGCACTCCCGCTTCCGGCACCTCGAGGCCGGCGCTGGCCGCAAGGGATCGATCCATGCCGGGATGGTGGAGAGCTCCTCGGCGGTGCTGGCGTCCTCGACGACCACGATCTTCGGCTTTCTCGCCCTGATCTTCATGAGGTTCCGGATCGGACCGGACCTGGGGGTGGTACTGGCCAAGGGTGTGGTCTTCAGCCTCATCTGCGTCTTCTTCCTGATGCCGGCGCTGATGCTCCAGCTCGACCGGGCCGTGATGGCCACCAGCCACCGCCCCCTGATGCCCAGCTTCGCCGGGCTGGGCAGGGGAATTGCGCGGGCCGCCAAGCCGCTGCTGCTGATCGGGCTGCTGCTGCCGATCTGCTTCGTTGCCCAGGGCATGAACGACTTCCGCTACGGCAACACCGATTATCCGGCAGGGTCCAGGGAGGCAGCCGACCGCGAATTCATCCAGGCGGAGTTTGGGCGCAGCCTGCCGATGGCCCTGCTGGTGCCGCGGGGCGACTGGGGACGCGAGCACCAACTTGAGCAGGAACTGGCGGCGCTCGACGCGGTGTCCGCGATCACCTCGTACCAGACCCAGGGCGGCCGACTCATTCCGGCCGAGGTCCTGCCGGAAGACACACTATCGAGCCTGATGAGCTCCAACTACTCGCGTCTGGTGCTCACGGTCGACACC
>JBMNPP010000031.1:0-18143 GCA_050943675.1 Brooklawnia sp. | reverse complement strand
GCCAGCACCTGCGCCCTGGCCGGATATCGCGTTGCGCTTCGATCGGGGTCGCATCTGGCGGGCACTGGCGCTGTGGTCGCTGGTCGTGGTCGTCGGCACGCTGGCGGCACTGCAGGTCTTCCCGGCGTTCTTCGGTGGCCTTCGGTTCCTGGTGCTCGGGCTCGCCTCGCTGTGGTTCGTGGCTGTCGTTGCGGTACTGAAGCGCCGTAATGTCGCCAAGAGCATCGTGTATGTCGTCGCGATCACATCGGTGGTGACTGCCTACTCCGACTACCTGGACGACTGGCATGGCTGGTCGCTGACCTGGGCGATCCCCATCATCTGCAGCGCCGCCATCATCGTCCTGCTGGTCGCCGTCCGGATCACCCGGATGAATCCGGGTGACTACATCGTCTATTGGTGGATGGCGAGCCTGCTGAGCCTGTCGCCAGGACTTTTCCTGGCCCTGGACTGGGTTCCCGAGCCGCAACTGCCGTCCTGGATCTCGGTTGGACTCGGCGTGTTGATGCTGGTCACCATCCAGACCCTGCGCGGTGCCGACGTCCAGCACGAGCTCGGCAAGCGCCTGGACGTGTGAGCGTGCGCCACCAAAGGGGGGACTTGACCGCTAGCGGGAGCGGTAGATCGGGAAGGCCCGCTCGGCCTGCTCGGCGTGCACACCGGAGAATCGCAGGCTGCCCGATTCTGCTGCCCGGCGCCAACTCTGGCGCGCGGTTGCCAGTGTCCAGAACGTGTCCGGGTTCATCTCGACCACATTGCCGGGTGTGCCGCGGGTGTGGGTGGGACCATCGCCGAAACCGATCTGGACGGCGATGTGTGGGGGTACCCGGATCTCGATGCTGCGGCCGGGGAAACGGTCGGGCAGTACACCGGCCAGGCTGCGCACCCCTTCGGCCATCGCTGCAGGCTCGGCCACCCCGGTCACGTCGATCGCCAGGTCGGTCAGCTGGATGGTGTTGGCGCGCAGGTAGTCGATCAGGCGGAGGACGCCCAGCCGGGTGGCAACCGTGTTCGGCAGGCCGGTCTGGCCCAGTGCCGAGCCCAGGTCGCTGACCAGGGGGGTGAGTTGGCGGGCCAGCGTGGCGGCGTCCTCGTCGCCCATCAGACCATTGATCTGCTCGGCGATCTCTTCGGCCGCCAGCTCGCGCTGCCTGAGGTATTCACCGAGCAACATGGGGGTGCCCCGGTTGTCATCGGCGAGGGTCTGCAGCGTTTCGGCGACCATGAACATCAGTTCGCCAAGCACATAGCGCCGCAACCCGTCCTGTAATTCGACCAGGGTCAGCAATTGGCCCAGGAACGCGCCACTGACGCGCCCCAGGGCGCGGTGTGCATGCTCGGCCAATGTCGTCACTCCTCAAAGTTACGAGCCGGTGTTCGCCATGAGGTGACCTGCAGGTGAACCCCTCGCCAATTTGGCGCCCGCCAGCCAACTCGTGAGACGACCATTCTAGGACGCTGCCACCGGACATGGTCGTAGGCTGGCCGCAGGATGCCGCAGCGACAGGAGGCTCGATGCGCGGACGCACCAGGACCCGGGCAGGCGACCTGGCGCGCCGTGGCTTCAGCAATGCCGAGCGCGCCACCCGGTTGGTCGATGCGCTGACCGGCCGGCACCCGGACGATGGCAGCTGGCTCGACCTGGTCGCCGACAGCGCTGACCCTGACCTGGCCCTGCAGGGGCTCGCGGCACTGGATGAGACAGTCGATGAACTGCTGGACGAGGTCTTCGGTGCCCCGGACTGGCTGGCCAGGCTGGTCACCGTGCTGGGGGGCAGCCAGGCCCTCAACCTGCACCTGCGCGCCCACCCCGACCACATCCGCGTCCTCGCCGATGAACCGGAACCACGCAATGCAGAACAAATCCGGCGGTGGCTGGCAGGGCAATTGGGCACCAGCGATCTGTTGGGTGATCTGGTGCTGGCCGACCCCATGGCCGCCGACCAGTTGCGGCTGGCGAACAAGGCCGCACTGCTGCGCATCGCCGCCCGCGACCTCTGCCACCCGGAACCGGCCGGGATCGTCGACGACATAGCCCGCGAGCTGACTGGCCTGGCGGATGCGGTGATGGCTGCCGCCCTGGCGATCGCCAGGGCCGAGGTGCCAGATCATGCCCGGGCCAGGCTGGCGATCATTGCGCTGGGCAAGTGCGGGGCAGGCGAACTCAACTACCTCAGTGATGTCGATATGGTCTACGTGGCCGAACCCGCTGATGCCCTGGTCGGGGCCGACGAGGCCCTGCAGGTGGCCAGCCAGCTGGCTGCCGCCTCTGCCCGCATCTGCTCGGCGCACTCCACTGCCGGCACCATCTGGCAGGTGGACGCAGCGCTGCGTCCCGAGGGTAATGCCGGGGCACTGGTGCGCACACTGTCGGCATACCGCACCTACTACGACAAGTGGGCGCAAAACTGGGAACTGCAGGCCATGCTCAAGGCCCGCCCGATGGCCGGCGACATGGAGTTGGGCGGCCAATTCGTCGAGATGGTGGCGCCGCTGGTCTGGCGGGCGGGTGGCAAACCCAATTTCATGGCCGAGACCCAGGCGATGCGGCGCCGGGTGATCTCGCTGATTCCGGCCCGGGAGCGCGAGCGCGAGATCAAGCTGGGCGCTGGTGGCCTGCGTGATGTCGAGTTCAGCGTGCAGTTGCTGCAACTGGTGCACGGTCGTGCCGACGATCGCTTGCGCCAGCCCGGCACCCTGCAGGCGCTGGATGCGTTGGTTGAGCACGGCTATATCGGGCGCAGTGACGGGGCTGCACTGGCGCTCGCGTACCGCCACATGCGGGTGTTGGAGCACCGCGAGCAGTTGTTCAGGCTGCGCCGCACCCACCTGATGCCAACCAGCCGCCGCGAACGGCGCAGGCTCGCCAGGCAAGTGGGGGCGCTCGACGCTGATGCTGTCTGGCAGGACTGGCGGGCCCTCGCCCGGCAAGTGCAGCAATTGCAGCAGCGGGTCTTCTATTCGCCGTTGCTGGCGGCAGTCAGCAGGATCAGCAGCGCCGACCTGCAGCTGTCACCCGAGCAGGCTGCCGACCGGCTGCGGGCGATGGGATTCAGTGATCCGGTGGCAGCCCTGCGCCATATCGAGGCCTTGACCACCGGACTGAGCCGTACCGCGAAGATCCAGCAACAGTTGATGCCCGCAATGCTGCGCTGGTTCAGCGAGGGCCCCAACCCGGATCTCGGTCTGCTGGGTTTCCGGCGCCTGTCCGACGAGATGGGCACCACCTCGTGGTACATGCGGGCACTGCGGGATGAGGGCTGGATGGCCGAACGCCTGGCCCGGATCCTGTCGTCCAGCCGCTACGTCTCGGACCTGCTGCGGCGCGACCCGGCGGTGGTGCAATTGCTGGGCAGCGATGTCGAGGCCAGCCCCCGGACCCGGGACGACCTGAACGTGGCCTTCGCGAAGATAATCGGACGGCACGAGGTTGATTCGGATGCGGTGACCAATGCGGTGGCCGGCCTGCGGCGCCGGGAACTGTTCAGGCTGGCAGCAGGTGATGTGCTGGGCCGCATCGAGCTGGCTGAGCTGGGCCAGGGGTTGGCCGACCTGACCAGCGCCTCGGTGCAGGCCGGGCTGCAGTTGGCGAGCGAAGAGATTGCGATGCAGGCCGCCCAGCGGGGTGAGCAACCTGCGCAGGTGCCACTTGGCGTGGTGGCGATGGGTCGGTGGGGTGGCGCCGAGATGGGGTTCGCCTCGGATGCCGATGCCCTTTTCGTGGTGGCTGACCGGGCGAGCCCTGATCAGCTGGCCTGGGCCGAATCGGTGGTGGCGCGGATGCGGGCGCTGCTGGGCGCGCCCGATGCCGCACCGACACTCGAGATCGATGCCGGGCTGCGTCCCGAAGGACGCAACGGGCCACTGGTGCGCACTGCGAGCAGTTACCTGGCCTACTACGCCAAGTGGTCGCAGACCTGGGAATCCCAGGCCCTGCTTCGGGCCGGCTACGGGGCCGGTGATGAGCAACTGGTGGCCGACCTGCTCGACCAGTTGGCTTTCCGGCGCTATCCCGGTGAGGGCCTTGGTCTGGCTCAGGTGACCGAGATCCGGCGGCTCAAGGGGCGGATGGAGAAGGAACGGGCCGGACGTGGCTCGCTGGGCCAGAACCTGAAGCTCGGCCCTGGCGGGCTGAGCGATGTGGAGTGGGCGGTGCAACTGCTGCAATTGCAGCATGTGGGCCGGATACCCGAACTGCGGGTGACCGGCACGATGCCGGCCCTGCAGGCACTGCTGGACGCCGACCTGGTCAGCCAACCCGACGCCACCGCACTGCGCAATGCCTGGCAGCTGGCCAGTCAGCTGCGCAACCGGACGATGCTGGTGCGTGGCCGGCCGACTGACATGCTGCCCTCCGATCCGCGCGAGACCGCCTCGGTGGCGATGCTGCTGGGTTTTGGGCCCGGACAGGCCTCGCTGCTGATGGATTACTGGGCCAAGACCGCACGTCACGCGGCGCAAGTGGTGGACAGACTGTTCTGGGGTGGAAGATGAGGATCCTGTTGTTGGGCGGTGCCAGCGAGTTGGGCCTGGCGATCGTCGCGGAGTTGCTTTCCACCCGCCGAACACGTGGCAGCGCCGAGGTGCTGCTGGCGGGACGGCCGGCCTCGGCCCACCGTGGCCAGGCCCTGGAAAGCGCAGCGGCCGCCGGTGCTGGCCAGGTGCGCTGGCTCGACTTCGATGCCGGCCAGATTGATGGGCACGCCCAGGTCATCGCCGACGCCTTCGACACACCAGTCGATGTGGCGATAGTGGCCTTCGGTCTGCTCGGCGAACGCCACACCTGGCGCGACCATGGCGCCACGATGCGGCTGGCGCGCACCAACTACCTGGGGGCACTCAGCGTCGGGGTGCTGCTCGGTCAACAGTTGACCCGGCAGGGTCACGGCCAATTGATCGCGATCAGCTCGATGGCTGGCGAGCGGGTCCGCCGGGCCAACCTCGTCTATGGCTCCACCAAGGCCGGAATGGACGGTTTCTACCTGCAGATGGGTGCCGAACTTGCCGCTGAAGGAGTGCAGGTGCTGGTGGTGCGTCCGGGCACAGTGACCGGACGGATGACTGCGGGTCGGCCCAGGGTTGCGCTCTCATCCACCCCGAAGCAGGTCGCCCGGGCTACCGTACGGGCACTCGACCGGGGACGATCCATGGTGCGGATTCCGGCGGTGTTCAACGTGATCAGCGCGATCTACCGGAACCTGCCGGCATGGCTGGTCAACCGGATCGCAGTGTAATCACATAACAGCCAGCGCCAGGGCTGCCAGCACCAGGAAGATGGTACTGGTGACCTCGATCAGGGCACCGAAGACATCACCGGTCACCCCGCCGAGCACCCCCACCAGGCGCCTGGTCCACATCACCGAGCAGCCCAGCGCCAACAGCAACACGATGACCAGTGTCACTGCGGCGAACCAGCCACCCAGCCACCAGCCCAACGCGCCGGCCAGCAGCGCACCGACTGCGGTGTGAGCAGCGGCCTCGGCGCCAGAGATGACCTGGCAGAACAACGCACCGAAACCACCCGGGCGGGCTGGCGGCACACTGCGGCGGCTGGCGATGAGCACCGCCAGGCGTCCGCTGACCGCTGCCAGCAACGCCAGGACTGCGAGTTCACGGGCGCCGCTGGTGGACGCCAGCGCAGCCACCTGCAGCACCAGGACGCCCACGATCGCGGACACCCCCATGGCCCCGGTATCGGGCTGTTGCATGATCTGCAGTGCCCGGTCGGCATCGCGACCGGACTTGCGGCTGCCCAGGGCAGCCAACCCGTCAACCGTGTCGGCCAGGCCGTCCAGGTGCATCGCCCCCACCAGCAGTTGGCCAGCCGCGATTGCCAGTGCGGCCGGCAACAGGGTGGTGCCGCTCAGCCAGGTGGTCAGGCCACCGACCAGCCCCGCCGCAAGTCCGATCAGGGCGCCCAGGGGTGCGAACGACCGCATCACGCCGCGGGCATCGGCTGCAGTGACCTCGGTGAAGGCCGGCATCGGCACGATGCTGAAGAAGCCGGCCACCAGCGCCAGCCGATTTGGCCGGTGAGTCATTTCAGCTGCCACGGCAGGCCCGCCACACAGAAGTGCACTTCGTCGACGACCTGGGCGACCCGCGAGTTCAGGATGCCCATCTCGTCGCGGAAGCGACGTCCTGAGGCAGTGGCCGGCACCACGCCCTGACCGACCTCATTGCTGACCGCTACTACCGGACGCTGCGCGCGGGCCAGCGCGTCGACCAGCGTGTCGGTCGCTGACTGCAGGGCTGCATCGCAGCCGGGTTGCTCATCCCAGATGCCCGCCTGGTCCATTTGCCTGGTCAACCAGACCGTCAGGCAGTCGACCAGCAGCAGGCGGCTGGTCCGCCGCACCAACTCGCCGGCCACGTCCAGGGTCTCGATGGTCTGCCAGGTCGCTGGCCGCCGGGCGATGTGCAGGGCGAGCCGGGCCTGCCATTCGGCATCGTCCGGCCGGCGGGCGGAGGTGGCCAGGTAGTCGACCTCGCTGCTGGCCGCGGCCAGTGATTCAGCGAAGGTCGACTTGCCCGACCGGGCCCCGCCCAGCACCAGGACACGGCTCACTGGTCGGTCCGTCCAGCCACACCGGCCTCGGCGAAGGTGGCCATATCGCGCAGGATCCGGGCCGCGCAACGAACGGTCGAGAGGGCCACCAGCCCACCGCTACCCTCACCCAGGCGCATGTGCAGGTCGACCAGTGCGGGCAGCCCCAGATTCGTCAGCGCCACCCGGATGCCGGGCTCCTCGCCCTGGTGGCCAGCGATCAGGTAGTCACGGACCAGCGGGCTGAGTCCAACCGCAGCCAGGGCGGCTGAACAACTGATCACCCCATCCAGTACCACTGGTACCTGCCGGGCAGCCCCACCCAGGATGAACCCGGCCATGCCGCACTGCTCAAGGCCGCCGATGGCCGACAACACACCAAGCGCGTCAGCAGGGTCGGGCCGGTGCCGGGCGATCCCGGCACGCACCACCGAAACCTTGTGCGCAAGCATGTCGTCATCCGAACCCGCCCCGCGCCCGGTCGTCAGTTCGGGGTCGGTGCCGGTGAAGGCAGCCACCAGTGCTGATGCTGCAGTGGTGTTGCCCAGCCCCACCTCACCAGTCACCAGCGCGTCAGCGCCGCCGTCGATCGCCGCATTGGCCATCATGATGCCGACCTCGATGCCGGCCTGGGCCTCGGCCCGGCTCATCGCGGGGCCCTGGGTGAAGTCGTCGGTGCCATTGCGCACCCGGTGGCGGCGCAGCCCGGGGGCATCGGGCACATCATTGGCCACCCCGATATCGATCGGCCAGACCTGTGCACCGGTCTCACCGGCCAGCGCGTTCACGGCGGCACCACCGTGGGCGATGTTCACCAGCATCTGCACCGTGACCTCCTGGGGCCACGGGGTGATCTGCTGGGCGTAGACGCCGTGGTCTGCGGCGAATACCCCGAGCACGGCCCGCTCGGGTACGGCTGGCGGCACCTGACCGGTGATCGCCGATAGCTGGTTGCTGATCTGCTCCAGTTCGCCAAGTGAACCGGCCGGTTTGGTCAGCTCGGATTGGCGCTGCTCGGCAGCAGCCAGGGCGTCGGCATTGATGGGCTTGATAGCGGCCAGTGTCTGGCCCAGAAGTGAGGTCGGCTCGATGGCCATGATCGGTGCACATCCTTCTGCGGGTCGCGCGCCCGCCTTGAGTGGTATCCGTCCCAAAGGGACATTGCTTCGGATTGACGATGTCCTGACTTGTGCGCGAACGCACTCACAGTGGCGGGACCGCTCCGGAATGGCACCGGATTCCTCGTCATTCGACGCCCCATCCTTGCATAGATCATTTTCACGAAGGCTTAGGGTTGCCCCATGGGTGAGTGGCAATTGCTGATGGTGCGGCACGGGGAATCAACGGCCAACCGTGACCGGTTGGTGCTGGGGAGATCGCTGGAGGTGCCGCTCACCGAACACGGCCGCCAGCAGGCCACCAGGGCAGCCGAGCAGGTTGCTGGCCTGGTGCGGGGACCGGTGGCATTGATCAGTTCGGACGCCACCCGGGCCCGGCAGACCGCCGAGGTGATCGCAGAGCGGCTCGAGGTGCCGGTGCAACTCGATGCAGCGCTGCGCGAGCAGTACCTGGGTGATCTGGAGGGACGCCCGGTGGGCCAATTGCGGCCCCTGCCGGTGCCCGAGGGCCTCCATATCACCGAGGTCAGCTGGGGTGGTGGCGAATCCATCGCCGAGGTGCACCTGCGGATGGAGCGCTTCGTGCGCGGGCTGGCTGCCCGCGACGACCTGCTGGGCAGCCTCGTGCTGGTCAGCCATGGTGATGCGCTGTGCGTGTTGCAGGCCGTGCTCGACGGTCGCACGCACCGCGAGGTCAACTGGCCCGCCGATGCGCTCGGGCTCGCCGAGGTAAGGGAGCTGGTCCTCGATTTGTGAGCCGGCTCAGGCAGCCAGGTTCAGCCGCACCTCATTGCGCCACGGATCGAAGGTGATCACACGGTTGCCGTCGTCGCGGACCTCGGCCGAGGCGCCGCGCAGTCGTTCGATGGTCCGGTCCAACTCATTGCGGTTCGGCACCAGGATGTCGACCGAGCCCAGTCCGAGGGTCTTGTCACGTACCCCCGCACCGCGGGAATGCCAGGTGTTCATGCCCAGGTGGTGGTGGTAACCACCGGCCGAGACGAACAGGGCCTGTGAGCCCATCAGGGCGGTCTGGTCGAAGCCGAGGACGTCGACGTAGAAGTCGCGCGCTGTGGCGATGTCACCCACCTGCAGGTGCGCATGCCCCAGCGACCCCTGCAGCTTGATCGGCTGATCGCTGGCGGCAGCGTCCCGGTCGAGGTGCGTGCTCACGAAGGTGCTGGGATCAAGATAGATCGTCGCCATCCGGACCTGGTCGCCGTCCCACTGCCACTGGTCTCGCGGCCGGTCTGCATACAGCTCAAGGCCATTGCCCTCAGGATCGTTGAAGTAGAAGGCCTCGCTGACCAGGTGGTCGGCCGAACCGGTGTAGCCCTGGCCATACCTGGTGAACATGCTGAGCAGGCTGGCCGAAAGGTCGGCGCGCGAATCGAACAGGATCGCTGAGTGGTAAAGGCCGGCCGAGGGGCCGCTGGGACGGCGCAGTTCGGGGGAGTGCACCAACTGGAGCACCGGGATGCTGCCCAGGCCCAGGGTTACGGTGCCGCCCCCCTCGGCCAACGGGACCAGCCCGACCCCGGTGGTGTAGTACTCGACCATCCCGGGCAGGTCAGCCACCCGGAGGCTGAGGGTGTCCATGCGGGTGCCCGGATCGAGCCGTTCGGTGTGGTTGCGCATCGCTAGTCCTCTCGTTGGTTGTTGCTTCAACAATTGGACTGCCGGGAGTATTCCCGCCCCGCGAAATCAGATCTGGTAGTACAGGTCGAACTCGTAGGGGTGTGGACGCTGCCGCAGCGCGTCGATCTCGGCACGTTTCAGTTCGATCCAGGTCTCGATCAGGTCGGCAGTGAACACGTCACCAGCCAGCAGGAAATCCTGGTCGGCCTCCAGCGCATCCAGCACCTCCGAGAGTGTGCCGGGCACCTGCTCGATGTCGGCATGCTCCTCCGGTGGCAGTTCGTAGAGGTCCTTGTCGACCGGGAGCGGGGGCTCGATCCGGTTCTGGATGCCATCGATACCGGCCAGGAGCATGGCCGCGAAGGCCAGGTAGGGGTTGGACGACGGATCAGGGCAGCGGAACTCGATGCGCTTGGCCTTGGGGTTCGACCCGGTGATCGGGATGCGGATACAGGCCGAGCGGTTGCGGGCGGAGTAGACCAAGTTGACCGGTGCCTCGAAGCCCGGCACCAGCCTGTGGTAACTGTTCACCGTCGGGTTGGTGAAGGCCAGCAGGGCAGGGGCATGGGCGAGCAGACCGCCGATATACCAACGCGCCAGGTCGGACAGTTGGCCGTAGCCGTCCTGGTCGTAGAACAGCGGCTTGCCGTCGGCCCACAACGACTGGTGGCAGTGCATTCCCGAACCATTGTCGCCGAAGACCGGCTTGGGCATGAAGGTGGCTGACTTGCCGTTGCTGTAGGCGGTGTTCTTGACCAGGTACTTGAACTTCATCACGTTGTCAGCGCTGGGCAACAACTCGTCGAAGCGCCAGTTGATCTCCGCCTGGCCGGCCGCTCCGACCTCGTGGTGGGCACGTTCAACCACCAGTCCGGCCTGCTCGCAGTGTTTGACGATCTCGTCGCGCAGGTCGCCATAGTGGTCGGCCGGGGCCACCGGGAAGTAGCCGCCCTTCTGCTTCACCTTGTAGCCCAGGTTGCCGCGCTCCTCGACCCGGCCGGTATTCCAGCCGGCCGATTCGGCGTCCACCGAGTAGAACGAGGTGTGACCGTTGGTCTCGTAGCGCACATCATCGAAGACGTAGAATTCTGCCTCGGGTGCAAAGAAGACCGTGTCGCCGATGCCGGTCGAGGCCAGGTAGGCCTGCGCCTTGCGGGCGATATTGCGCGGGTCGCGGCTGTAGGGTTCCCGGGTCAGCGGGTCGTGCACGAAGAAATTGATGATCAGCGTCTTCGACTTGCGGAATGGGTCGAGGTAAGCCGTCGTGGGGTCGGGCAGCAGTGCCATATCCGATTCATTGATCTTCTGGAACCCGGTCACCGAGGAACCGTCGAAGGCCAACCCCTCGGTGAACACCTCCGGTCCGAATGAGCCGGCCGGCACAGTGAAGTGCTGCATCACGCCGGGCAGGTCGCAAAAGCGGACGTCGATGTTCTCGACTCCCTCATCCGAGATGAAGGCCAACAGGTCATCCGAACCCTGGAACATGGGTTGTTTCCTCCCACTCGACGGCCAGGCGGGCTGGCCGCAAACTCTTGAACGCCCCTCAAGCTAGCGGGGGCAGGCGTCGCCGTTGTTGCACCAGTGTTTCAGGCTTGTTAAGTCCGGCCCGAACCAGGTCACTGGCCGGGCCAGTCCGGTGCTCACTGGTCGAGTTGTTCGGCGGCCACCAGCCAGGCCTCTTCCAGTTCGGCCAGCCGATGCTCGGCCGCATCCAGTTCACCCTGCAGTTTGGTCAACTGCAGGTAATCCTCGGCGAGGCTGGCCATCTGCTGGTGCAGGCCGTCGATTGCCAGTGCCGCCTTGTCGAGTTGGGATTCCAGGCGGGCCAGTTCCTTTTTCGTGGCCCTGCTGCGGGCTGCCGGTGAGATCCCGGCAGGCCCGTCCTGGGCTGCCGGCACCGGCGCGGCCTGGTCTGCCCGGGCCCGCTCGGCCAGGTACTGGTCGACCCCGCCGGGCAGCAGTACACATGATCCGTCACCGCGCAGCGCGTACTGCACATCACAGACCCGCTCCAGGAAGTAGCGGTCGTGGGTGGCGATGATCAGCGTGCCCGGCCAGGTGTCCAGGTAGTCCTCGATGACGTTCAGGGTGTCGATGTCCAGGTCATTGGTGGGCTCGTCGAGCAGCAGCACATTGGGTTCACCCACCAGCAGCCGCAGGAACTGCAAGCGGCGCCGCTCACCACCGGACAATTCACCGATGCGGGTGACCAGTCGGTCACCGGTGAAGCCGAAATCCTCCAGCAGATTGGCTGCGCTGGCATCGCGACCGGTGGCCAGGCGGGTCTCCTGACGCAGCCGATTGACAGAATCAAGCACGCGGTCATCGTCGTCGAGCTCACCCACATGCTGGCTCAGGTGCGCCAGCCGCAGGGTTTGACCGTGTTTGACCTTGCCGGCGCTGGGCCGGACTTCTCCGGCCAGTAGCCGCAGCAGGGTTGTCTTGCCCGAGGCATTGGCCCCGATCAGCCCGATGCGCTCACCCGGGCCGATCGACCAACTGGTTGGACGCAGCAGTTCCCGGCCATCAGGCAGTACCAGGGTGGCGTCGACCAGGTCGATGACGTCCTTGCCCAGCCGGGCACTGGCAAACCTGGCCAGTTCGACAGAATCGCGTGGCTCAGGGACGTCAGCGATGAGCGCGTTGGCCGCGTCGATGCGGAATTTCGGTTTACTGGTGCGGGCCGGTGGGCCGCGACGCAGCCAGGCCAGTTCCTTGCGCACCAGGTTGCGGCGACGCTGTTCATTGGCGGCGGCCTGCCGGGCCCGTTCGGCCCTGGCCAGCACGTAGGCGGCATAACCGCCGTCGTAGGCATCAACGATGCCGTCGTGTACTTCCCAGATGCGGTCGCAGATGGCGTCGAGGAACCAGCGGTCGTGGCTGACCACCAGCATCGCCACGCCCCGCTCGGTCAGTTCGCGCAGGTGCGCGGCCAGCCAGTCCACTGCCTCGACGTCGAGGTGGTTGGTTGGTTCATCGAGCACCAGCAGGTCGTGCGCCCCGGTGAGCAGGCCAACCAGTGCGGCGCGCCGCCGTTCACCACCGGAAAGCTGGGCGACGGGGGCGTCCAGATCGATGCCGGCGAGCAGGTGGGCCACCACTTGGCGTGATCTGGCATCTGCAGCCCACTGGTGGTCAGGGGCCCCGGCCAGTGCCAGCCCGCGCACGGTCTGGCCATCGACCAGGCTCTCGGCCTGTTCGAGGACACCCAAGCTGATCCCCCTGGTGTGGGTGATGCGACCGGCATCAGGTTCGACGGTGCCGGTCAGCAGACCGAGCAGTGTCGACTTGCCGTCACCGTTGCGGCCCACCACGCCGATCACCTCGCCAGCGGCCAGCCCCAGCGAGACGTCATCGAGCAGTATCCGGGTTCCGTACCCCTTGGTGAGCTGTTCGGCGTTGATCAGGTTGATACCCGAGGACACCTGTCAGCGGCCCCGCATCGCCTTGCGAGCGCCCTTGGTGGAGGTGGGCAGCGGGCCCTTGGGCAACGGGATGCGCTGCTTCATCGCGTCCAGTGCCTTCAGCCGGCTCTCCACTTCTTCGAGCTGCAGTGAGTCCAGGGTCTTGGGCAGGCCCTGGATGTGCTTCTGCAGTTTCTCCATCGGCACCTGGCCGGGCTCATCGCCCATCTGGATCGTCTCGACGTTGATGCCGTACAACACCTGCTGGTGCCGCCGGGTCTCGCTGGCCAATGGCTGCTTCAGCCGGGCGGCGCTTCCGTCGCCCACCAGCACCACACCGGCGGCACCCACGACGCGGTGGATGCAATCCTGCTGCCGGGTGACGGTGATCGCGGGCTGTACCGTCCACTTCTTCTTGTTGAGCATGCTCAGCGGCACCTCGCCAGCACCCGGCTGGCCCTTGTACCTGGTGTAGGTGCCCTTCTTGGTGCGCTGGGTCAGCAGCAGCAGCGCCGCTGTGATACCCATCAGGATGCCCATGGGCAGTGCCCAATACCACTGCGTTCGGAAGGCCAGGCCCAGGCCGGTTACCGCTGCTGTCACGAGCAGCCAGGTGCCGATCAGCCACAGGTTGAGCTTCGGGTCGACCTGCTTGGTGAGCCGGTAGGACTCACGGATCTGCTTGATCGTGCCCCAATCGCGCGGATTGTCGGAGTTGCGCTTCGCCGCGCGCATCGCCTTGGCCTCGGCCTTTTGCCTGGCGGCCAGTTCCTTGGCCCGTTCGCTCCTTGCCATGATGCTCCGTTCACTGTGCGCGTTCAGCCATTCATGCTACCGCCAGACGCCACACGCCACGAACCCGAGGTGCCCCGGGTCCGTGGCGTGTGCTGGCCTGGTTGTTGGTCTACAGCCCGAATTCGCTACCGAAAGCGCCCTCCTCGAGGCGTGCCTTGACCGCTGACAGGAACCTGGCTGCGACCGCGCCATCAATGATGCGGTGGTCGTAGGTCAGCGAGAGGTACATCATGTCGCGGATGGCGATTGCGTCGTTGCCGTATTCGTCGGTGACAACCACTGGACGCTTCACCATCGCGCCCGTACCCAGGATGGCCGCGTTCGGCAGGTTGATCACCGGGGTGTCGAACAGCGTGCCGGCCGAGCCGTAGTTGGTGATGGTGAAGGTGCCACCGGACAGGTCGTCGGGGCCGAGCTTGTTGTCGCGCCCACGGACCGCGAGGTCGGCGATCCGCTTGGCCAGGCCACCGACATTGAGGTCGCCGGCGTCCTTGATCACCGGGACGATCAGGCCACGCTCGGTGTCCACCGCGATCGCCAGGTTCTCGCTGCCGTGGTAGACGATGCTGTTTTCCTCGACCGAGGCGTTGACCACCGGGAAGGCCTTGAGGGCCTCGACGACCGCCTTGCTGATGAATGCCAGGTAAGTGAGCCCGACGCCCTCGTTCTTGCGGAAGTCGTCCTTGATCTTGCTGCGCAGCTTGCTGATCGCCGTCAGGTCGACCTCGACGGTGCCGGTCAGTTGGGCAGCGGTCTGCAGCGACTCGACCATGCGCGAGGCGATGATCGAACGCAGGCGGCTCATCTTCTGCGTGGTGCCCCGCATGCCCGACTCATCCGGTGCCACCGTGGCGACCGGCTTGGCGGCCGGAGCTGGCGCCGCGGCTGCCGGTGCTGCCGGAGCCTTCGCGGCCTCGGCTGCGGCCTTGGCGGCATCGGCGGCAGCCTGCACATCCTGCTTGCGGATGCGGCCACCAACACCGGTGCCCTCGACTGTTGCCAGGTCGATACCCAGGTCGGCGGCCATCTTGCGCACCAACGGGGTGACGTATGGGCCTTCCTCCTCGCCGCTGGCGCGTGGTGCAACCGCGGGGGCCTTGGCAGCTGCCGGAGCAGGTGCGGGGGCAACTGCTGTGGCTGGCTCTGCTGGTGCTGGTGCTGGTGCTGGTGCCGGCTCGGCCGGTGCTGCTGGTGCCGCTGGTGCCGCAGACGGTGAACCGACCAGGCCCAGGACGGCCCCGACCTCAGCGACGTCATCTTCCTGGACGCGGATTTCGAGGAGCACGCCGGATGCGGGGGAGGGGATCTCGGTGTCGACCTTGTCGGTGCTGACCTCGAGCAGGGGCTCGTCGACCTCGACTTCTTCGCCGACTTCCTTCAGCCAGCGGCTGATGGTGCCCTCGGTCACGGACTCGCCGAGGGCGGGCAGCGTCACCTCGGTGGCATCGCTTGCGGCGGGTGCGGCTGCCGGTGCAGGCGCGGCCGGTACGGGTGCTGCGGGTTCGGGTGCCGGCTCGGCTGGTGCGGCGGGTTCGGCCGGCTCGGCGCGCTTGGCCTCGGCTGCATCACCGATGACGGCCAGCACAGCGCCGACCGGGGCCTCTTCGTCCTCCTGGACGCGGATTTCGAGCAGCACACCAGAAACAGGGGAGGGGATCTCCGTGTCGACCTTGTCAGTGCTGACCTCCAGTAACGGCTCGTCAGCCTCGACTTGCTCGCCGACCTCCTTCAGCCAGCGCGAGACTGTTCCTTCGGTTACGCTCTCGCCAAGAGCGGGCAGGGTCACTTCAGTCGACATGGGTTCGGCTCTCCTTCGAAATGCCATCAGTACCGCTTGACAGCCTATCCTTATTGGCCTGCTGGCGTGCCGCTGGTGCCGCCTCGGCCCGCGATTGTTCGCCGCTGGCGCAGATGGTGGCAATAATGGATGGGTGAGTGCGATCGGGCGTTTCTTTTCCAGGCGGCGGCGGCGGGCGGCCTCGGCCCGCGACGACCAGGAGATGCCCGATGGCACCCGTGAGTTCCTCACCGGTTTCATCGCTGCCCGGCGCGGCGTGGAGGCCTGGGTTGAACCGGCCACCCAGTTCAACAAGACGTCGTTGTTGCTTATCGCCCACGACGGCGAATGGGTGCGCCGGGCAGTGCCCTCATCGGTCTGGGCCTTCGACTTCTGCGCCAGGCAATCGATACCGGCCTACCAGGCGGGCGTGGTTCCCTACCCGCAGCGCAAGCGCGATTGGGACGCCCGCAACCGCTGAGGCAGCTCAGCTGGCCAACGCGTGGGCCAGGGCGATCAGTGTGCGCACCCCCATGCCGGTGGCGTGGGTGGGCACATAATCGTGGGCTGCATCCCTGTTCCAGGCCGGGCCGGCGATGTCCAGGTGCGCCCAGGCGGTCTGGTCGGCGACGAAATGCTGCAGGAATGCCCCACCGAACAGTGCCCCGCCCCAGCGGTCAGCCTTGGACCGCAGGTCGGCCACCGGTGACTTGAGCATGCCGCGCACCTGAGGGGTGATCGGCAACTGCCACAACTCTTCACCAGCAGACTCGGCTGCATCCAGCAGCCGATCAGCAGTCGCGTCGTCGCTGGCCATCAGCCCGGCCACCCGGGTGCCCAGGGCGACAACGCAGGCGCCGGTCAGGGTCGCGATGTCGACGACCAGGTCGGGGGCATCCTCGTTGGCCCGGGCCAGCGCATCGGCCAGCACGATGCGGCCCTCGCAGTCAGAATCGCTGTTCTCGACCGTGGTTCCGTCGTACATGCGCAGCACATCCGAGGGTCGGTAGGCGCTGCCCGAGATCATCGATTCGGCCAGTGGTGCATAGGCGGTCACCCAGACCCCCAGCCCGGCCTCGGCGATTGCCCGGGTAGCGGTGATGACCGCAGCAGCACCGGCCATGTCCTGCTTCATGGTGACCATCGATTCACCAGGCTTGATGTTGTAGCCGCCGGTGTCATAGGTGATGCCCTTGCCGACCAGCACCAGGTGCCGCTTGGCGCCGCGCGGGTGGTAGTCCAGGCGCAGCAGCCGGGGTGGGCGGGCCGACCCGCCGCCAACGGCCAGGATGCCGCCGTAGCCGGCCTTCTCCAGGGCCTTCTCGTCGAGTACCTCGACATCGATGCGCTGGTCCTTGAGGTAGCTGCGGGCCTGGTCGGCCAGGTCAGCCGGGCCGAGCAGGTTGGGTGGCAGGTTTGTCCAGTCGCGGGCGACGCCGACCGCCTGGGCGACGATGCGTCCCGCGTCCAGGGCCTGCTGCGCGGATCGGGAGGTCCCGATGATCCCCAACGACTCGATCTCCTGGCGCGGCTCGGTGTTGCTCAGGGGCTGGAAGTCGCGGGCGGCGAGCAGGGTTCCCTCGACCACAGCCTGCAACTGGGCGTTGGTGCCCGCATCCAGGCTGATCACGATCCGGTGCGGATTGGGCGTCTGGATCGAACGTACCCGCCGCACACCCAGGCCAGCCGCGCGCCGCAGGTCCTCAGGAGTCAGGTCGATGTCATCGCCCAACCCCACCGCGACCACCCGCAACTGGGCCAGGGTGATCGAGCTGACGTGGTCGACCTTTCCCTTCGCCCCCTGGTCGAGCAGCATCTTCAACAACCCGCCCGATCTGCTCGCCTCACGCTCCAGTTCGGCGGTGGCACCGACCAGCATCGGGCGTCCCTTGGAGGTGGCCAGGCCGATCACCACGGCAGTGGCCTTGCCGATCGAGCGCACGACATCGATGCGAGGCAACTCGGTACGTCCCGGATCGAAACGTGTTGGATCGAACAGGGGCTGGTGTTGGCTTGCCATCGCTACCTTCCGGATTGGGTGTGTGTTCGGGTCTTGGTTGGGGCTGAACTCAGGTTAGCTGCTCCAGTAACCTGCCCCCATGCCTGACGCAACCCTGCACACATCCCCCCTGCACCAATGGCACCTGGACGCTGGAGCCACCATGGCCGAGTTCGGTGGTTGGTCCATGCCGATGGACTATGCGGGGGCCGGCGTGCTGGCCGAGCATGGCGCGGTGCGGCAGGCAGTGGGCCTGTTCGACGTTTCACACCTGGGCAAGCTGCTGGTCACCGGTCCCGGCGCGGTGGACTACCTCAACACCCGGTTGACCAATGACCTGAGGCGACTGGCACCCGGCAGGGCGCAATACACCCTGTTGTGCAACGCCGCCGGTGGCGTGGTGGACGACATGATCGCCTACCTGATCAGCGCCGAGCAGGTGCTGCTGGTGCCGAATGCCGCCAATGCGGCAACCGTTGCCGAACTGCTGAAAGCGGGAGCGCCCAACGAAGTGCAGGTGGCCGACCTGGGCCACGACCTGGCGATCATCGCGGTGCAGGGTCCCCGCTGCGACGAACTGCTGGCAGCAGCGGGATTGCCCATCGATCTGGCCTACATGGCCTTCACCGATGCTGGTGGGCAGGCCACCGTGTGCCGCTCGGGCTATACCGGCGAGCGTGGGTATGAACTGGTTGTTCCGGCCGGCCAGGCATCAGCGTGGTGGACCCGGCTGCTGCAGGCCGGTGCCGACATGGGGGTGCGGGCCTGCGGGCTGGGGGCCCGTGACACGCTGCGCACCGAGATGGGTTACGCACTGCACGGCAACGACCTGTCCCCCGAGATTGACCCGGTCAGCGCACGG
>JBMNPP010000030.1:0-18814 GCA_050943675.1 Brooklawnia sp. | reverse complement strand
GTGCACCTGAGCAATGCCGACTACCTGACCAGACCGTTGCGGTTCACCCGGGACGAGGCACTGTCGCTGCTGGTGGCACTGTCGGTGATCAACCAGTTGGCCACCGGAGACCTGCAGCAGGCAGCCCGCAGCGCGGCAGCCAAGCTGTCGGCCAGCACCGGTGAGCAGGACCCGGTGTTGCTGGCCATCCAGACCGGTGACGAGCAGTTGCGCGCCCAACTGCTGGCCGCTATCGCCGACCGTGCACGGTTGCGGCTCACCTACGACGGGGCTGCCCGTGGCCAGACCACCAGGCCCGTGGTGGACCCGGCCGCCATCCAGTTGCGTGATTCGGTGGCCTACCTGCAGGCGTGGAGCCTGGACCGGCAGGCCTGGCGCACCTATCGGCTCGACCGCATCGTCGAAGTCACCGAGGCCGGTGAGCTGGCCAGTGACCACGGCCCGGTGCCAGAACTGCCCGAGGGCTGGTTCGACAGCTCAAACGGTGAGGTGAGCCTGGAACTGACCCGGGCCGGGCGTTGGGTGGTCGAGTATTACCCGGTGCTGGACGCCGAGGAAACCGCTGGTGGTGGGCTTCTCGTCCGGCTGGCGGTGGCCGACGCGGCCTGGCTCAGCGCACTGCTGCTGCGCCTGGGTGATCAGGTGGTTCGCGTCGAACCGCCCGATGCCCGGGCGACCGCGATCCAGGCAGCACGCGAGGCGATCGAAATCACCGAAAGGGTTTGCGGTACGCTGGCAGACCCCGCCCGGGACGAGGCATAGCCGGGACGGGTTGGGCGGCACCGCATAGCATGGCAGTACGTGCTTGCTACGGCAGGAGGAAATTTATGGGTCCCATCGGATGGCCAGAATTGGTCATCATTCTAATCGTGGTTCTGCTGCTCTTCGGCACCACCAGGCTCGCAGGGTTGGGCAAGGCTTCTGGCCGCGCCATCCGGGAGTTCAAGGAGGAGACCAAGGATCTGCGGACCAAGGACGCCCACCAGGCCGACGGTGCGGCCGCGGTCGAGCAGGGCCAGCAGTCCGCACCGGAGCCCCAGCCAGCCCCTCAGCAGCAGCCATACCAGCAGCAGCTGCCACCCGGCCAGTCCAACCAGCCGACGCAGCCCGCTCACGAGGTCTACGACGCGGAGGTTGTCGACCCCGAGCGTCCCACCAACTGACAGGTAACCATGACCGCGCAGGCCCGTACTGATCGGACCGCAGGCAGGTTCGCATGGCTCAAGCCGCCCAAGCTCGACGAGAGCGGGGCAATGAGTCTGTGGGACCACCTGCGTGAGATCCGTTACCGGCTGATCGTCTCGTCGCTGGCGGTCGTGGTCCTCTTCATCGTTGCCTTTATCTTCTACCGGCCGATCGTCGAACTCGTGCTGTACCCATACACGGTCGCAGCCGAGAAGGTGCTTGAACGCAACCCGAACGCAGTCATCCAGGTGGTCAACATGGGTGTGGCCACCCCGATGCTGCTCGCCCTGAAGGCCTCCGCCCTGGCAGCGATCATCGCTGCCTGCCCGGTCTGGCTCTACCAGTTGTGGGCATTCATCGTCCCTGGCCTGCTCAAGAAGGAGAAGCGGATCGCCAGGCTTTTCCTGCTCTCGGCGATCCCGCTGTTCCTGCTGGGCGTGGGCGTCGGCTACATCATCCTGCCCCGGGCCTTCGAGTTCATGCTTGGTTTCACCGTCGCGGAGGCGGGCGTGGCGAACCTGCAGGACCTGAACGACTTCCTCGCCCTGGAAATGCGCATGCTGCTGGTCTTCGGCGTCAGTTTCCTGCTGCCGGTGATCCTGGTGATGCTCAACATGATGGGCGTATTGAAGAGCCACCAGCTCAAGAGGGTGCGCACCATCGCCGTGTTCGGCTGCTTCGTGTTCGGGGCGGTCGCCACGCCATCGGGTGATCCCTTCTCGATGCTGGCGTTGTCGCTGCCGATGGTGGTCATGTTGCTGGTCAGCGAGTTCATTTGTGCCCGCCGTGACAAGGCCCGGTTGAAGCAGCGGATCCGGGCCGGCGAGATCACCCCTGAAGAGGCCGAACTGGAGTTCCTGGGGAAGACGAGTATCGAAGACGATGACTAGGACGCCAGCACCGGGCGATTTCGGGTTCGAGGTGGGCGTCCAGTTGCCAGACGGCCTGGGACGCACCGGCCTGATCAGCACCCCACACGGCCAGATCGAGACCCCGGCATTCATCGTGGTGGGCACCAAGGCGACGGTGAAGGCCGTGCTGCCGGAGCAGGTACGCCAGCTCGGTGCCCAGGCGGTACTGGCCAACGCCTTCCACCTCTACCTGCAGCCCGGCAGCGACATCGTCGAGGCCGCCGGCGGGCTCGGTGAGTTCATGAACTGGCCGGGCCCCACGTTCACCGATTCGGGCGGTTTCCAGGTGATGAGCCTGGGTGTCGGTTTCAAGAAGGTGCTGGCGATGGACGTCACCGGCAAACAGGACGACGATGTGATCGCTCATGGCAAGCAGCGGCAGGCACACGTCGATGACGACGGGGTCTGGTTCAACTCGCCCCTCAACGGCGACCGGCACCGCTTCACTCCCGAGGTGAGCATGCAGGTGCAGCACGAGCTGGGGGCTGACATCATCTTCGCCTTCGACGAGTTGACCACCCTGCTGAACACCCGCGCCTACCAGGAGTCCTCGGTCGCCCGGACCCAGGCCTGGGCGCAGCGCAGCCTGGATGCCCACCACGAGTTGACCGTGCAGCGACCCCACCGTCCGTACCAGGCACTCTTCGGTGTGGTGCAGGGCGCCCAGTATGAAGACCTGCGTCGGCAGGCCTGCCGGGGTCTGGTGGCCACCCGCAGCCCCCAAGGGCACGCCTTCGATGGCTACGGCATCGGTGGGGCGCTCGAGAAGCATCGCCTGGGCCAGATCGTGGGTTGGTGCTCATCGGAATTGCCTGACGACAAACCGCGCCACCTGCTCGGCATCAGCGAGCCGGACGACCTGTTCGCGGCGATCGCCGCTGGTGCCGACACCTTCGATTGTGTGAACCCGAGCAGGGTGGCCCGCAATGCCGCGATCTACACCGCTGACGGGCGCTATAACGTCACGACCGCAGCAAACCGGCGGGCCTTTGAACCGCTGGAGGACGGCTGCGACTGCTACACCTGCCGGCACTACACCCGCGCCTACCTGCACCACTTGTTCAAGGCCAGGGAGATGCTGGGCTCGACGCTGGCGACCATCCACAATGAGCGCTTCACTGTGCGCCTGGTCGACGACATCCGGGCAGCCATCGCCAGCGGTGACTTCGCGCAATGCCGCACCGAGACTCTGGGCAGGTTCTATGGCAGCCGGGCGAACGGGCAGTATTCGGCAGGCCTTCACCCATCGGTGGGCGGCTAGTGGCAAGATCTGTATATGGGTACCGACGCAGCCTTCACAGACGACACACCTGAGTCCTCATCCGAGCAACTCGACCAGTTGAGCCAGTCCGACTCGCTGATCAACCGCGGTGTCGACGACGTGCTCGACGAGGGTTACACGGCGCCCGAGAACTGGTCGCCGGCCCAGGGTTATGGCAATACCGCCGAAGAAATGCGGCGGGGCGAGACGATCGACATGCGTACCACCCAGGAACAGCCCGAAGTCGATCGCAGCAAGCCGACAGGGCCCTGGAATCCGCATGGCGAGAGCCGCGAGGTCGGCACCAAGCGGGCCGGGCGACTCGTGGACGCGGGCGGCGGCGCGGCGAAGGTCGACAAGGAGCCCAGGGTGGTGGCCACCGATGTCGGGATTGATGGCGCGGCAGCCTCTGCCGAGGAGGCAGCCATGCACATCATTTCCGAGGAAGACCTGGCCGACCAGGGTGACGACCTCGACTAGCGCCGGTAACGTACACTTGACCGGTAAGCGACGAAAGGACTGTCCTGACTACCAGTCAAAATCAGGTCGCCGTGGCGCATCTGCCCGGCACCCGCAAGCTGGAGGTGCCGGCCTCCATAAACATGGTCAAGGTGCTTGGCCCTCGCGACGAATTCTTGCGCATCCTTGAGCGCGACCTCACCGCAGACCTGCACGTTCGTGGCAATGAGATCACCCTGAGCGGCACCACCACCGAGGTGGCACTGGCTGCCGAGGTCATCACCGAGTTGATCGCGATCGTCCGCACCGGCCAGGGGCTCAGCGCCGAGACCGTCGAGCGGGTGGTCTCGATGAGCAAGTCCGCCGAGGACACCAGCCCCTCGGAGGTGCTGACCCACAACATCCTGTCGACTCGCGGCAAGACCATCCGGCCCAAGACGCTCAACCAGAAGCGCTATGTGGATGCGATCGACAAACACACCATCACCTTCGGGATCGGTCCGGCCGGTACCGGCAAGACCTACCTGGCCATGGCCAAGGCGGTCCAGGCGCTGCAGGCCAAGCAGGTTACCCGCATCATCCTGACCCGGCCCGCCATCGAGGCCGGCGAGCGGCTCGGCTTCCTGCCGGGCACGCTGAACGACAAGATCGACCCGTACCTGCGGCCCCTCTACGATGCCCTGCACGACATGCTGGACGCCGATTCGCTGCCCCGGTTGCTGACCGGTGGGGTGATCGAGGTTGCCCCGCTGGCCTATATGCGCGGCCGCACCCTGAACGACGCATTCATCGTGCTCGATGAGGCCCAGAACACCTCGATGGAGCAGATGAAGATGTTCCTGACCCGGCTGGGTTTCGGCTCCAGGATCGTGGTCACCGGTGACGTCACCCAGGTCGACCTGCCCGGTGGGATGCGCTCGGGCCTGCGGGCGGTCACCGACATCCTCGACGGTGTCGACGACATCGCATTCTGCACACTGACCAACCGCGATGTGGTGCGCCACAAACTGGTTGGCAGCATCGTGGCGGCCTATGACCGCTACGACTCCACCCTGGCCGAGACCTTCACCTCGCAGCGGGGCCGGACTGCACGATGATCGACATCAACAACGAATCCGACGCTGAGGTGGACGAACTGGCGTTGCTGCAGTTGGCCGAGTTCACGCTGGGCACCCTGCGGATCCATCCCCAGGCCGAGTTGTCGATCCTGTTGGTCGATGAGGACGCCATGGCCGAACTGCACCAGCGGTTCATGGGCCTGCCCGGGCCAACCGATGTGCTGAGCTTCCCGATGGACGAGTTGCGCTCACCCGGGCCGGGCCAGTCGCCGCCGCGCGGCACGCTGGGCGATATCGTCATCTGCCCGCAATTCACTTCGGCCCAGGCCCCCGAGAATGGGCGAGAACCAGCCGAAGAGATGCAGTACCTGCTGGTGCATGGCCTATTGCACCTGCTGGGGCACGACCATGCCGAGCCGGCCGCCAAGGCCGAGATGTTCGGACTAAACGACCGGATAATCGCCGATTGGCGCAGATCAAGGACCGCACGGTGACCCAACTCGACTGGATCATGGTCGCATCAGCCCTGTTGGCGATCATCGTGGCAGCAGTGCTTGAGGCGGTTGATGCCGCGCTGATGTCGATCTCACCGACCAGGGCCGAGCGGATGGTTGCCGAGGGTCAGCGCGGTGCGGCGGCAGTCCAGGAGATCACCAAGGACCCGGCGCCAGAGGTCACCACGGCAACCTTCCTGAGGGTTGTCGCCGAGGCGGCGGCCATCGTGCTGGTCTGCCTGGTGATCGTCGACAACTTCAGTTCGCTGGGCACCCGACTGGTGCTGTCGATCACCATCATGGGCCTGATCTCGTTCATTGCGTGGGGTGTTGCCCCGCGCACCCTGGGCAAGCAGAACGCCGAGCGGGTGGCCCGGGTGGCCGCGCGTCCGCTGGCGGTGCTGTCCACCATCCTGTGGCCGATCGTGCAGTTGCTGATCCTGATCGGCAATGCGATCACGCCGGGGCACGGCTACGCCGACGGCCCGTTCATCGCGCAGGCCGAGAAGATCGCCGAGGCCAGCGAGGGCGAACGCGAGATGATCGAATCGGTCTTCGAACTGGGCGAGACACTCGTCCGTGAGGTCATGGTGCCGCGCACTGACATCGTCTACATCAACCAGGAAAAGACCCTGCGGCAGGGCACCTCGCTGGCCTTGCGCTCTGGTTTCAGCCGGATCCCGGTGACAGGCAGGAACCTGGATGATGTGTTGGGCATCGTGTACCTGAAGGACATGATGCGCCGCATCCACGACAACCCGGACGCCGAGAAGCGCGAGACCGTTGATTCGGTGATGCGCCCGGCCCACTTCACCCCGGACTCCAAACCAGTCGATGACCTGATGAAGGAGATGCAGTTCACTCGGCACCACATGGTGATCGTGGTCGATGAGTTCGGTGGCACGGCCGGGCTGGCCACGATCGAGGACGTGGTGGAAGAGATTGTCGGCGAGATCGTTGACGAGTACGACGCCGAGCCTGATCTGGCTGAACAGGCTGAGCCGGGGCTGTGGCGCATTTCGGCCAGGATGCCGGTCGATGACATGGGTGACCTGTTCAACCTCGAACTGGACGACGAGGATGTCGAGACAGTTGGCGGCCTGCTGGCCAAGGAACTGAACATGGTGCCGATCCCGGGTTCACAGATCACCTGGAACGGCCTGGAGATCACCGCGGAGCGTGCGACACCTCGCAGGCACCAGATAGACACGGTGCTGGTTCGCCAGCCTGTGGAGGCAGTGTCAGCAGAAAGCAGTGAGGATGACTGAGCCAGTCCAGTCGGGATTCCGTTCGGGGTTCGCCTGCTTCGTGGGGCGCCCCAATGCCGGCAAGTCAACCCTCACCAACGCGCTGGTGGGCAGCAAGATCGCCATCACCTCGAGCAAGCCACAAACCACCAGGCATGCGGTGCGCGGGATCATCTCGCGGCCCGATGCCCAATTGGTCGTCATCGACACCCCGGGTCTGAGCAAGCCCCGTTCCCTGCTGCAGCAGCGGCTCAACGACCTTGTGCACAGTACCTGGAGCGAGGTGGACGTGATCGGGGTGGTGTTCCCGGCCAACCAGCATGTCGGTCCTGGTGATGAGTACCTGGTCGCTGAGATCGCCCGGCTTCGTCACCGGCCACGGTTGCTCGCGGTTTGCTCGAAGTCGGACCTGGTGGGCCCCGAGCGGCTGGCCAGGCAACTGCTCGAGATCGACGCCCTGCAGGAAAAACTTGGTGTGCATTGGGAGCACATCGTGCCGTGTTCGGCTGTCAGTGGTGAGCAGGTCGACGTCGTCGCAGATGTGCTGGTGTCGATGCTGGAGGAGGGCCCGGCCTACTACCCGGACGGCGAGGTCACTGATGAGCCCGCCGAGACACTGGTGGCCGAACTGATCAGGGAGGCCGCACTCGAGGGCGTCCGTGATGAGCTGCCGCACTCGATCGCTGTCGAGGTGGACGAGATGGGTCTGCGCGCCGGCCGCCCCGAGGACCGTCCGCTGCTGGATATCTACGCCTCCCTGGTGGTCGAACGCGACTCGCAGAAGCCGATCATGATCGGGCGGGGCGGCGAGCACATCAAGAAGGTGGGCACCGAGGCCCGCCGCCAGATCACCGCGCTGTTGGGCACCCCGGTGCACCTGGACCTGAAGGTCAAGGTGCTGAAGGAATGGCAGCGTGACCCCCGGCACCTGAACCGGCTCGGTTTCTAGGACTGGCCTGATGCCCTGTCCGGCCCATCTGTCCTTGTGACATCGAACCTGTGGGCCGGAATCAGGGATTGCAGGGCATCAATCCCACTCGACGACCAGATCGGCGTTGTTCAGGTTGATCGACGGGTCACCGAAACCGAGACCGGAGCCAAAACCCCACAACTCGCAGGGGGCCCATCCGCCACCCTCGGTCTGGCAGTCAGCGATCACACCGAAGCCGCCGAGTTCGTAGCCGCTCACCGAGATCACATGGGGGGCTGAATAGGAGGGTTCCGGGGTGATGGACTCAAGCTGGGCGCGTGCTTCGGCGTCCTGGGTGCGTTCGATGGATCCATCACGCAGCGGCGTGCCATCGTTGAGTGTGTCCCCCAACACGGAGTCGGGTCCGCAACCGGGATCCAGTGCTGTGGAGGCCAGGCAGGCCTGCGCCTCGGCGATGACCTTCTCACGGAACATCGCAACGCCTTCCTCGGTAACCACCAGATCGAGGTCGTAAGAACCCTTGTAGTCATTGGACTTGGTGACCATCAGTGGGCCACCGTCAAAGGTCAGGTATTCATGTGCGGCCTCGAGGGAATAGCTGCCGGGGAATACGTCGGGGGAGTCGCTGGCGGGTGCCGCGCCGTTGACGATGAGGTCAAGGCCATCGTCCAGGGAGATGGTGGCCAGTGCCATGGCGACGTGGTAGGTACCGGAATCCTCTCTGACCCGAAGTTCATCAACCACGGGGGTATCACCCAGCGTGTAGGTGACCGGCACGGTGAAGTTGCCGTAGCCCTCATCGACGGCTTCGCCAATCATGATGTCGGTCAGTGGGGCGCGGGTCAGGGAGTCAGCCAGCACTTCGTCGGTGAGCAGGCTGTCGTCCTGGATGTAGTCCGGGTTCAGTTGGACCAGCGCATCGGCCGCGCGGCCCTCCGACAGTGCGGTGAGGTATTCCTGCACCGTCTGGGTGGCACTCTCGGGTGATGCTGTTCCACCGGGTGCGACACCCCCGCGGATGAGCAGCAAGGCAGCCACGACCGCCAACGCCAGGACTCCAGCAACGATCCCGATGATCAGACCGACATTTGTCTTCCTGCTGCCGGTTGCCTGGCGCGGGCCGCCGGGCGGTGGCTGGTAGCCGCCGTGCTGGGCCTGCTGGCCGGGCCGTCCAGCAACGCCGTAGGCCTGCGGAGCAAATGGCGCCTGTTGCCCACCCTGGAATTGCCTGGCACCCGGCGAGGGCTGAGTGAAGGGTCGCTGCTGACCAGCAGCGAAGTGCTGCGGGTACCCGGCCGGCGGGGTTGGCTGCCCGGTTGGGCCGGTCGGCTGGTAGTTGGTGGGCGGGGTCGGCTGCCCGGCCGGGAAGTTCTGCGGGTGCCCAAATGACGGCGCGCCAGATGGCTGCCCGGCTGGCGGAATGGGCGGCTGCTGGGGCTGCTGAGGCTGCTGCCCGGAATATGGAGGTTGGAAATCAGGATGAGGGCGATCAGACATGGGGGCTCCCTTCGACTCCGGCCATGGTAGGTCAAACCGGTATCAAGCGAGAAAACGGTCAGGACGGCGTCGGAGCGGTCACTCCCACTCAACATGCGGGTCGGCGCTCTTCAGGCTGATCCACGGATCACCAAAGATCCGACCCTGATTGCCTGACCTCAGACAGCAGGGCCCCCAGTTGCTATCACCGTCAAAACGGCATTCGACTGCCACCTCGAAGATTCCCATTGAGTAGCCGCTCGCCCAGAGAACGGTTGGTTTGAAGTAGTCGGGCTGCGGGGTGATCGATTCAAGCTGTGCGCGTGCATCGGCGTCTTGGGTGCGGGTGACCGTGCCCTCACGAAACGAGAATTTGCCGTCGCTGTCGTCGCGGAGGGCCATCACCTCTCCGCAGCCGGGGTCCAGGGCGGTGGAGTCCAGGCATGCCTGTGCCTCGGTGATCACCTTCTCACGGAACATGGCGATGCCTTCCTCGGTCACGGCCAGGTCGAGGTTGGTGTAGCCCTTGTTTGCGTTGGCCTTGGTGACCAGCAGTGGACCCTCATCAAAGGTGAGGTACTTGTGGTCGGGCTGAAGGACGTAACTGCCGGGGAACGCGTCGGGCGAAGTGGTGGCGGGCTCGGCCCCGTTCACCGTGAGTTCGAGGCTGTTATCGAATGAAATGGTTCCGGTCGCCCCGGTGATCTTCTGCACGCCGAGACTCCTGGACACCTGCAATTCGTGTACGACCGGGGTGCTGCCCAAGGTGTAGCTGACCGGGACGATCAGGTAGCCGTGACCATCATCGATGGCTTCGCCGGCCACAATGTTGGTCAGCGGTGCCCGGGACAGGGAATCGGCCAGGACCTCATCGGTGAGCAGACTCGCGTCCGCAATCGACTCGGGGTCAATCAGGTTCAGCGCATCGTCTGCGCGACCCTCGGATACTGCGGTGAGATATTTCTGTGCTGTGCTCGTGGCGCGTGCGGGCTGTGTAGCAGCCAGGGCCACTGCACCAGCCGCGCCTGCCAACAGCAGCGAGCCGGTCATGATGGCGATGATCCGGCCTGGCCGGGCCTTGCGGGGTGGTGTGACGTGGGGGTGATCAGACATGGGGGCTCCGTTCGACCCAAGTAATGCTAGATCAAACTGGCACGACAAGGTAAAACGGCATCCGCTGGGTGGCCGGCCAAAAGCGAACCCACCGGCCGGGTGGGGTTCGTGGCCGGTGGGTTCGCGGGGGTTGGGTTACTCGGCCAGGGCCTCCTTCGCCGCTGCTTCGACACCGTCGGTGGTGATGATCTGGACGAACTCGGCCACCCGGTTGGTGAACTCGCAGTGCTCGCCGAGCTCGGCCGGGAAGAAGCCACCGGTCATGATCCGCTCGACGTGGTCGCGGATGTCCCTGGCCCCAGCGGTGACCGAGGCGAGGTTGGCACGCTGTGGCTCTTCCATGGCGGCAGCGATCTGTCCCGGGTCGAAGCCGGCGGGCGGGCAGACGCAGGCGATCCAGCCGGCCGCGGTCAGGGCCATCTGCTGCGGCATCCGGCCCAGCTTCAGCAGGCGCAGCGCCGGCTCGGGGATGCGCTGGATCAGCTTGGCCGATCCGTCCGAACCGACCCGCGCGGTCAGGTCACCCAGGGCATGGTTCTGCCAGCGGTGGAACAGCTGCTCGACATAGGCGTCCGCATCGAAGCCGGAGGGCAGCGGGTCGATGCTGGGCAGGTACTCGTTGTAGATGGCTGCCCGCACCGACTCAGCCACGAAGTCCTTGTCGCGTGCCGAAGGGATGGTGGGAGAATCCGACAACCCGCCCAGGTAGGCGATCAGTGAGTGCGAGCCATTCAGCAGCCGCAGTTTCACCAGCTCATAGAGCTCGACCTCGTCGGAGAAGGTGACCCCGGGTGCGGCCTGCCAAGCCGGGCGTCCGGCAGCGAAATGATCCTCCAGCACCCACATGGTGAATGCCTCGGCGGGCACCGGTGTCTCATCGCGCAGGCCGAGGATCTGCTCGACCTGGGCCCTGGTCTGCTCGTCGGTGCCCGGCACGATGCGGTCGACCATCGCATTGGGGAAGCTGACCTGGTTGGTGACGTAATCCATGACCTTCGCATCAACCCTCGCGGCCTCCAGGAACTGGATCACCATCTCCCTGGTGGTGGTGCCGGCAGACTGCATGTTGTCGCAGCTGAGCACCGACACCGGGGCACCTGATTCCGTGGCGCGCCGGGCAAGACCCCAGGCCAGTTGGGCCAGCGGGGCAGTGGCGGTATCAGGGCCAGCCAGCCCCGGCGCGATCTCGGCTGAGTCGGTCATCAGCCGGCCGGTGGCGGAGTCCTTGTTGTAGCCCTTCTCGGTGATGGTCAGGGTGATGACCTTGTGGTTCGGATCGGCCACGGCGGCCAGCACCTCGGCGGGTTGCTCGGCGGCCACGAAGAGCCTGCGATGTACGTCCACCAGTTGCACATCAGTGCCCTCGGGGCTCAGCTGCAGGATCGAGTAGAGGAAATCCTGGTCGAGCATCGGGTCGACGATGCGCCGCGACCGGTTGGCCACGCCGACGATGCCCCAGTCGCCGCCCTCGGCAGCCATCGCCAGCGCCGTGTTGACCGCTGCGTGCGCCCGATGGAACTGGCCAAGACCCAGATGCACCATCCCGGTCGCATCCGGTGCTGAGGCCCCGATCTGGCGATCGAAGGGTGCGTTCGAGCGATTCAAGTTGGCCATGATGTCTACCTTCTGGTCGGGTTATTACTGGTCGAAGCCTGTTAGGGGCAATTGTGGCAGCCTCCGTACCCCCGTGGTATTCCTTGCGCGGAGTTTCACCCCGGGATACGCTCAGCGACACTGATTTTGAAGTATAAGACGCTGGTCAGGCCACCCACGCCCACCACGTAGCTATCGGGACTGACCTGGTACAACACCCTGGATTGGGGGAACAGGGGGTGTTCGGGCTTGTAGCCCAGTGCTGCGGAGTACGCTGCCGAGCGCGCCTGTTCCCTCGTTGAATAGGACGACCCGATCCGTTCGATGACGGTGATGCGGTGCTCGCCCTGGCCGCGGGTCTGCTCCAGGAAGAGCACATAGCGTTCCTCGTCCTCGGGATTGCTGAACTCGTCGGCTCGGTCGTCCGGCTCGGCGGTAGCCACCAGCGGCCATTGCTGATCGTTCATGGTTCCATCATCTCTGCACTGCGCCCAGCTTGCGGGCAGTCGTTGAAAGGGCAGGGGGCCCGGTATTAAGGTGGACGCGTGGCAAAGACCTTGCGCGCCTGCGGGCTGCTGCTCCTTGGTCGCCGCAGCGAGACTTGCTGATAGGGCAGTCCTCCTCGCTGCGGAGTCTCGTCGTGTTTGGCTGCCACCACCACCCTGTAGCCGAGGAGACCACCATGACCATCGAGAACATCAATTACCCCAAGCCCCGCACCAGGCCGCAGTCGCGTCCGGTACAGCAGCCCTCACCCATGCCGTACCCGCGCTACACCCCGTTCACCCCGATCGACCTGCCCGACCGCACCTGGCCGACCCAGCGGATCACCAGGGCGCCGCGCTGGCTGTCCACCGACCTGCGCGACGGCAACCAGGCACTGATCGACCCGATGACCCCGGGCCGCAAACGCAAGCTGTTCGACCTGCTGGTGCAGATGGGCTACAAAGAGATCGAGGTCGGCTTCCCGGCTGCCTCGCAGACTGATTTTGATTTCGTCCGCTCCCTGATCGAGCAGGACGCCGTGCCCGATGACGTCACCATCTCGGTGCTCACCCAGGCCCGTCCAGACCTGATCGACCGCACCGCCCAGTCGCTGATCGGCGCCCGGCGCGGCACCATCCACCTGTACAACGCCACCGCCGAGTTATTCCGGCGCGTGGTGTTCAAGATCGACGAGCAGGAATGCCGGCAGTTGGCCAAGGACGGAACCCGCTGGGTGATCGACGCTGCCGAGAAGTACCTGGCCGACGTCGAGTTCGGTTACCAGTACTCACCCGAGATCTTCACCCAGACACCCACTGACTTCGCTGTCGAGGTCTGCAACGGCGTCATCGAGGTATGGCAGCCCGACGCTGATCGCGAGATCATCCTGAACCTGCCCGCCACGGTAGAGATGAGCACCCCGAACACCTACGCAGACCAGATCGAGTACTTCGCTCGTCACGTCAATTCGCGTGAGCACGTGGCGATCTCGCTGCACTGCCACAACGACCGCGGCACCGGCATCGCGGCCACCGAACTTGGCCTTATGGCAGGTGCTGATCGGGTCGAGGGCTGCCTGTTCGGGCATGGCGAGCGCACCGGCAACGTCGACCTGGTTACCCTGGGCATGAACATGTACACCCAGGGCATCGACCCCAGGATCGACTTCAGTCGGCTGGACGAGATCCGGCGCACCGTTGAGTACTGCACCGGGATGCCGGTATCGGCACGCCAGCCATGGTCGGGCGACCTGGTCTACACCGCATTCTCCGGCTCACACCAGGACGCCATCAAGAAGGGTCTGGAAGACCTGGGCGAAAAGGCAGCCGAACAGGGCACCAGCATCCACGAAGTTGCCTGGCAGGTGCCCTACCTGCCGGTCGACCCGCACGACGTGGGCCGCACCTACGAGGCCGTGATCCGGGTAAACAGCCAGTCCGGCAAGGGCGGCATGGCCTACCTGATGAAGACCGACCACAAGCTCGACCTGCCGCGTCGCCTGCAGATGGAGTTCAGCCGTGTGGTGCAGGCGCACACCGATGCCGAGGGTGGCGAGGTGACCAGTGAGCAACTGTGGGCCATCTTCGCCGAGGAATACCTGAACCGCCACGAGCCGCTGGCCGGGCGCGGATTCACCCTGGAATCCCAGGAGGACGGCAAGTCGTACATCAAGGCGCGGATGGACATCAAGGGCACGCAGAAGGTCATCACCGGTGAGGGCAACGGTCCGGTCTCGGCATTCGTTGACGCACTGGGTCAGGTCGGCGTCCGGCTGCGGGTGCTCGATTACGCCGAGCATGCGATGACTGCCGGCAAGGAGGCGAACGCAGCCGCCTACGTTGAATGCGAGATCGAGAACGGTGACACTGAAGTGCTGTGGGGAGTGGGGATGGATCCCGACATCACCACTGCATCGCTGAAGGCCGTCATGAGCGCAATCAACCGGCATCGTGAGGACGTCTTCTCAGTAGCCGTATAGATCTCGAACCCGTCACACGACAATGGCGGCACAGGGCCGGGCCCCGTGCCGCCATTGCTTTTCGGCTGTCAGTCAGACATCACATGCGGGTGTCGGGCAGGCCACAGAACACGTCGGTCGACGGCGTCCCCTGGAACTTGCTCTTGCCCTCCAGCTTGTCCAGCACCGCCTCGACGGTGTGCTGCTGTGCGTCGTAGGCGTTGACGAAGGTCTTCACCTGCGGCACATCGGCCAGGTGGTACGGGCAGGCCAGCGAGACGAAGATCGTCGGCACCTCATGGACGTACCAAGGGATGTCCGGGGTGCCCTTCGAGGCCGGCCAGTAGACCCGCTCGGTGGGTTGCATCAGGCCGCTGACCTGGGCAACCGAGACGACCAGGTCGTAGTTGTCGGTGATCGCCGAGATCGGCGCCTTCCCGGCATACGCTCCCTGCACGACCTCCGCGAATTCCTCGGCGGTCATGCGGTCGGCCTTGTCGGTCAGCGATTCATAGAGGTCAACCTCGTAGCCGCGTTCCCGCATCAGGTCGGCGAGGATCTCGATGCCCTTGGGGCCCTTGCTGTGGGCCATCGGGTTCTTCGGACCCGACACAGGGATCAGCCAGACCCGCTTGTGCTTCGCCGGTGAGATCGGCAGCACGCCATCATCGGTGTCCTTGACCAGGGTGACGGCCTTGTCCGAGATCTGCCTGGCCACCTCGAGGTGCTCCGGCAGCGCGATCTTCGCCATCGCCTCGTCCTTGGGTGGCAGGATGTCCTGCTTCTCGGCGATCTTGTGCAGGCCGATCTTCGCCTTCAAACCGAGTGTGCGGGTGATCGCCTCGTCGAGCCGCTCGCGGGTCAGGCGCCCATCGTTCAGGGCGTCCATCATCCAGTTGAAGTCCTCATCCGGGTCATTGAAGAACAGGAAGAGGTCGCAGCCGGCCATGATCGACATCGGCAGCACATCGGCGCGCCTGGCGAAGCCGGTCAGGCCGACCATGTGTGAGGCGTCGGTCACCACGACACCGTTGAAGCCGAGCTTGCCGCGCAGCAGGTCGGTGGTGATCGCCTTGCTCAGGGTGGCGGGGGTGAACTCGTTGCTGTCGGGATCGAAGTGCTTCTGGTAGCTCGGCAATGCGATGTGGCCGGCCATGATGCTGGGCAGGCCCTCATCGATCAGTGCCTTGTACACCTTGCCGAAGGTCGCATCCCACTCCTCCATCGAATACCAGTTGGGCGCGCTGGACAGGTGCTGGTCGCGTTCGTCGATGCCGTCGCCCGGCCAGTGCTTGGCGGCCGGCATGATGTTGGATTCCATGATGCCGCGCATGTACTCCAGCGACAGTTCGATGGTCTGGTCGGGGTCCGCCGACCAGGTGCGTACCGAGACGATGGGGTTGCGCCAGTTGCGGTACAGGTCGACGATCGGTGCAAAGCTCCAGTTGCAGCCGATGGCCGCCGCCTCGATGCCCGAGATCCGGCCAAGCTCGTAGGCGTACTTCTTGTCGCCGGTGGCTGCGATCTTGACCTCCCAGCCGACATAGGTGCCATCAGGGGCGGCACCGTTTCCGCCAGCCTCGGTGTTGGCGGCGATCAGCATCGGGATCTTCGACTTGGTCTGCAGGATGTAGTTCTGGTCCCAGATCTCGGCCGCGGGGCCGGGCTGGTAGCGGACTGCGGCGATGTGGTATTTCTGCACCATCTCGGTGAGGTAGTCCTCATCGCGCGAGGATCCCATGTTGACGAAGAGCTGGCCGATCTTCTCTTCATCGGACATCCCGGCCAGGGTGTCTTCCACCCAGGCGACGCCCTCGGCGTCCAGGTTGAAGGGGGCGGCGGTCAGGTCAACCATAAGTTGCTCCTTTGCGGTTGGGTATACACCCTAATCACACCCTGATTCGGGATGAAATGTTGGCGGTTGCCCAATATTGCCCTCCAGGCCTTGTCCGGCAGGACATGGCAGACTCAGGCGCGTGAACCTCGCTCAGCCGGCCCCCTTGGTACTGCGTGGCCGCCGTTTTGATGCGGGCCGCCCAGCCGTGATGGGGATCATCAACCGCACAGCCGATTCTTTCTACGCCCCGGCCCGTTACCCCGAAATGCAGGCAGCGCTGGCTGCAGCTGGCCGGATGATCGATGAAGGGGTCGACATCATCGATGTCGGGGGAGTGCGCGCCGGGCAGGAGGGTGACTGGGTCGACCAGGCCACCGAGATCGAGCGGGTGCGCCCGTTCATGGTGGCCCTGCGCCGCGAATACCCCGAGACCCTGATCAGCCTGGATACCTGGCGTGCCGAGGTTGCGGCCGCCTGCGCCGGCCTGATCGACCTGGTCAACGACACCTGGGCCGGTGCCGACGAGCGGCTGGCACCACTGGCCGCCGAACTGGGCGCCGGGTATGTGGTCTCGCACTCCGGTGGCCTGCCGCCGCGCACCGACCCGAGGCATGTCGACTACGGCCCCGGCGACGCGGTGGTCGATGATGTGTTGCGCGTCCTGACGGCCGGAGCCGAGCGGGCGGTCGCGGCCGGCGTGGCGCCCGAAGCGGTGCTGGTCGACCCCACCCTGGATTTCGGCAAGACCACACTGAACTCACTGCGTCTGGTGGCCACCACCGGACGCATCGTCGGGTTGGGGTACCCGGTGCTGATGGCGATCAGCCGCAAGGATTTTGTCGGTGAAACCCTCGACCTGGCACCCGACGAACGCCTGGAGGGGACGCTGGCAGCCACCGCAGTAGCCGCTTGGCAGGGTGCGACAGTCTTCCGGGCCCACGATGTCCGGGCCACCCGCCGCGTGGTCGACATGGTCGCCTCGATCCGTGGGGACCGGCCGCCGGTCCGTGCTGAACGTGGCTGTTGAGGGCCCCGGCCTCAACTGGTCCAGCCGCGCCAGAGTGCGGCGTATTCGCCATCGCGACGGATCAGTTCGTCGTGTGAACCGAGTTCGGTGATGCGGCCATCGATCACCACAGCGATCCGGTCGGCGTCGTGCGCGGTGTGCAGGCGGTGCGCGATCGCCACCACCGTGCGGCCGTCCAGCAGCGCAGACATCGAACCCTCCACGTCGCGGGCGGTGTGGGGGTCGATGAGGCTGGTCGCCTCGTCCAGCACCAGGGTGTGCGGGTCGGCTATCACCAGCCGGGCCAGCGCGATCTGCTGGGCCTGGGCAGGGGTGAGCGGGGTATTGCCGGAACCCACCCGAGTGTTGAGCCCCTCGGGGAGCCGCTCGACCCATTCGGCGGCCTGCACCATGCCGAGCGCCCGCCACACCGAGGCATCGGTGGCATCGTCCTCCCGGGCCAGCACGATGTTGTCCCGGATGGTGCCGACGAAGACGTGGTGCTCCTGGGTGACCAGGGCGACGTCGGTGCGCAGCCGGGCCAGCGGCAGGTTCATCACATCCACCCCACCAACCTCAACCACGCCGGTGCGGGGTGCGTTGATGCCGGCCAGCAACCGGCCCAGGGTCGACTTGCCCGAACCTGATGGGCCGACCACTGCCACCCTCTCGCCGGGCCGCAACTCAAGGTCGACCCCGTGCAGCACATCACGGCCCGGACGGTAGGCGAACCGCAGGTCGCGTCCGGCCAACTGCTGCCCGTCGGGTTGCTCGCCGGTGGCCTGACGGTCGCGGGGTACCGAGTCGATACCGATCAGCCTCGCGGTCGAGGCAACACCCTCTTGCATCATGTTCAGGGTTTGCACCAGCCGGGCCAGTGGCCCGGTGACCTGCTGCAGGTACAGCGTGATCGCAGTGATCTGACCCAGGCTGGCCCACCCCCGGGAATAGCCGTAACCACCCATCAGCAGGATCAGTACCAAAGGCAGGTTGTAGGCGAAACCGCTGGCAGCGAACAGTTCCATCCGCCGGTACAGGGTGTAGCGCTCAGTCTGGGCGGCAATTTCGATGTCGTCATCAGTGGTTTCGATGCGAGAGCGCTGCAGACCCAGCGCCTCGACAGTGCGGGCACCCTCGATCGTCTCGGTCAGGTTGGTGTTGATCCGTGAGTAGGCGACCCCCTCGGCGAGGTAGCCGCGACCGACCAGCCGGATGTAGCGCGCCGCGACGAACGCGAACCCGAGCGCACAGACCAGGAATGGCGCGGTCAGCGGCACTGACACCACCAGCATCATGACCACGGTGGCCAGCACGGTGATGCCCTGCAGGATGAACGTCGGCAGCGCCCAGCGCACCGACATCGCCATCATCGAAACATCGCGTGTCACCCTGGTAACCAGGTCCCCAGTCGAGGAGGACTCCACCTGCGACAGCGGTAGCCGCAGGACCGAGCGGATCACGTACTCGCGGGCCGCAGCCAACAGGCCCTGCCCGAACACGGTGGAGACCCGCAGCGCAGCGAAACCGATCACCGCCTGCGCCACCACCAGCGCGGCGATCAGCCCCATCATGGTGCCCAGCTGGTCAGCGAATGCCGAACCACGCGTGGTCACCTGGTCGATCAACCGGCCGAGCAGCAGCGGCACCGCCAGTCCGGCGCCAGCGCTGAGCACATTTAGCAGCACCAGCGCCGCCACCTGGCCGCGCCGTTCACCGATCATCCGGCCCAGGAAACGGTTGACCTTGGCCGCATCTGCGATCGGCAGCCCCCGCTCGGGGTGCTGTGCGGTCAGGTAGGCA
>JBMNPP010000029.1:0-19113 GCA_050943675.1 Brooklawnia sp. | reverse complement strand
TCGGGGCAGGCCCACATCGACCTAGCTGCGGGTCAGGCGAAGCGCCGTCAGGTCGTCTGCGGTGCGCAATGTCAGGTCATCGCCCGAGATGACGTACTTCGTCGCTGATTCCAGCGCGGCCACGATCGCGGCCTCCTGTTCCATCACACCGTCAGGTTCGGGGCATGCCATCTGGGTGATTGCCAGTGGTCCGAATTCGAGGACGCCCTCGGCTGCGGTGTAGCCGCCGGTCATCTGGTTACAGCTGGCATTGCCCGAGACCACGCCGTCGTCACCGAATTCCAGTGTCGGCTCACTGTCAGCCAGGACGCTCACCACACCCGAGCCGTCCAGGTAGCCCAGGATCGTCCAGTTCGTTCCAGCCAATTCCTGGCTCTGCACGGTGAACAGCAGGGTGCCCTGGTCGCCGTCCAGCGTGAGTTGTTCATCGGTGAGGGTGATGTTGCTGGCTGCGATGAGCACGGTCAGGAAGGCGGTCTCCTGGGTCATCACCGATTCCTCGCAGGCCATCATGGTGGTCGCTACGTTCTCGTCGACGGTGATGGTCTGGCCGTCGATGGTGTAGCTGCCGTTGTACTGGTTGCAGCCGGCGTTGCCCGAAACCTTCTGGTCATCGCTGAACTGCGCGGTGATGGTCGTGCCCTCAACCAGCGACTCGCCATCCAGTTCGCTGAGCACCCAATGGGTGCCGGCCAGGTCGATCGGCTCGGGTGAGGTCTCATCAGCCGGGGTGGCGGTCTGGCCGCAACCGGCCAGCAACAGGGCCAGCCCGGCGCTCGCGAACAACATCAAACGCGGGAACTTCATCAGTGGTCCCCTTCCCAACTCAGGGGACGCTTGGCGGGTAGCCGGGTCCCAACGGAATACCCAGGGCGAACCATAGGATGAAGAAGGCGGTCCACACCACGAAGATGGAGACCGAATGCGGCAACATTAACGCCACCACTGTGCCGATCCCAGACTTCTTGTGGTATTGCTGCGCAATCGTGACAATAAATGGCAGGTAGACCATTAGCGGGGTCAGGGCATTCACGGGTGAATCAGCTACCCGGTAGGCGGCCAGCAGGGTCTGCGGGGCCACCCCGAGTTGGATGAACAGCGGTACGAAGATCGGCGCGAAGATCGCCCACTTGGGCAGCGAGCCGGGCATCAGGAAGTCCAGCAGCAGAATCACGATGATGAACAACAGCAGCAGCGGGATGGCCCCGATATTGGCCTGCTCAAGCAGATTGGCCAGCGAACCTGCGATCACCAGTGGCAGGTTCGACCAATTGAAGAAGGCAATGAACTGGGCGATCATCAGCAGCATCAGCACCATGCCGCCCAGGCCGGCGAAGGTCTTGGTGATCGCAGCCAGTACGTCATTGCTGCCCTTCATGGTGCCAGCGCCGATGCCGTAGCAGACGCCGGCGACCAAGAAAATCAACATGATGATGAACAGCAGCGAATCCATGAACGGTGTGTCACCGATGATTCGCCCGTCGTCCGGGTGCCGCAGGGGAGCGTTGGGCAGGAAGGTGAGTAGCGCCACGATCGCCACCACGACCAGTAGACCGATGCCGGCGAACCGGGTGCCGCGCTTGTCAGCTTCGGCCGAGATCTCGGCTGCAGCATTGTGGCCCAGTTGGCCCTCTTCCGGCTCCCACTTGCCCAGCCGCGGCTCCACCAGCCGGTCGGTGACGATCGCTGCAACCAGGGCCATCAGGATCGAACTGGCGATCATGAAGAAGTAGTTCGCCACAATCGTCAACGGGGCGTTGTCACCGGGGGCCAACTCAATCGCCTCATTGGCGATCTCGGTGATCATCGCGTCAGTGGGTGTCAACGCGATATTCACCATGAAGATCGCTGCCACCCCCGCGAAACCGGAGGCAAGCCCGGCCAGCGGGTGCCGTCCGACGCTGGCGAACGCGGCAGCCGCCAACGGAATCAGGATCAGGTAGCCCGCGTCCGAGGCCACCGACGACAACACGCCCACCATGATCAGCACGAAGCTGAGCGCCCACTTCGGGGCAGCCCCGACCAGTTTGCGGATCAGTGAACCGAGCAGCCCGGATTCCTCAGCGACACCGGCGCCCATCATGGCGATGAACACCACCGCCACCACCCCGAAGCCAGCGAAATTGCTGACAAACGACGAGAAAATGAACCGAAGGCCGTCACCAGACAACAGGCTCTTGACCGGGATCTCTTGCTCGACGATCTCCCAGTCAGGCTCATAAGGCGTTTCGGGGGAGATCATGCCCGGTGAGGTGGTGTCCTCGTAGTAATCGTGGACGACCTCACCCTGGCTGACCGGGACAGCGATCTCTTCGGTGATGCTGACACCCAGCAAGTTCAGCCCCCACGAGATCACGATCACCGCGAGGATCAGGTAGCCGAACATCAGTGCCGGGGGCGGCACCTTGTTCCCCACCCGCTCGACCACGCCCAGGAAGCCGCCCTGGGTCTCTTGGGTCTCGTCAGCGTCGGCGGCTTCGCGCTGTTCGTCCTGGCTCATCATCAGCCCTTGAAATTCAGGGCCAGATCGACCAGCAGGCGGGTGCCGAAGCCGGTAGTGCCTCGATTGCGCCACTTATCGGCACTGTCGGATTGGGCGGTGCCCGCGATGTCCAGGTGGGCCCATGGCACATCGCCCACGAACTCGTCCAGGAAAAGCGCGGCAGTGATCGCGCCCGCGTTCACCCCGCCAACGTTGCGCAGATCGGCGATTGTTGAATCGAGTTGCTTCCGGTAGCGCCTGGCCAACGGCAGTTCCCAGACCGGTTCATCGACCCGCTCACCGGCAGCCCGCACCTGCTCAATAATGCCGGCGTCATTGCCCATCACCCCGGCAATCTCAGGGCCGAGCGCACGCAGGCAGGCCCCGGTCAAAGTGGCGATGTCGACGATGGCGTCCACGGGCTCCTCAGTTGCCAGCACCAGGGCGTCAGCCATCACCAGACGGCCTTCGGCGTCGGAGTTGATGACCTCGACGGTCTTTCCGCCGCGCATCACGATCACGTCGCCGAGCTTCACAGAGGTCGCATCGGGCAGGTTGTCGGTGCACATCAGGTAACCGGTCACCTGGGCCTGGCAGCCCAGATCGCGCAGGGTGGTCATCGCCGCGAGGATGGCGGCCGCCCCGGTCATGTCGTTCTTCATGGTGGCGTGCATCTCATCGCCCGGTTTGAGCGCCAGACCACCGGCGTCGTACATGATTCCCTTGCCCACCAGGGTCAACCGCCCGGCCGGTTCGCCTGCTGGGCGGTAGACCAGTTTGATCATCACTGGCGGTTCGTGGCTGCCGAGGTTCACCGCGAGCAGGCCACCACAGCCCAGTTCGACGAGGGCGTCCTCGTCGAAGACCTCGACTTCCAGCCCGGCATCCGGGCCGATGTCGAGAACGAGTTCGCCGAGCCTGGGCGCAGTCAGCATCCCCCCCGGGGTGCCGGCCAGATCACGCGCGAGCTTGGTTGCCCGGACCAGCGTCTCACCGCGAGCAAGCCCGGCATTGATCGCTTCATGGCGTCCGGTTTCAGCCACGATCGAGAACCCGGTCAGCCTGGCGTCCGGCCCCTCCTCACCAATCCGGTAAACGTAACGGGCCAAGGCTGCGCCCTCAAGTGCGGCAGTAGCAGCGTCCTGATCACTGATCGCCAAGTCGGGCAACACCAGCGCCAGCACTGACTGCTTGGTGACGGCGCGGGCGAAAATCGATGCGGCATCGCGCATCGAAGCGGCATCAGCTTCATCGCGTTTTCCGCCGCCGACCAACACCACGAGCGGACCCTCACCCACGGGCAGGACGAGCGAACTGCCAACCTGCGCGTTGAACCCCGCCTGCGCTGCCCGATCTGTGCTCAACCCGGCCTCCGCGGGAAGTTGTTCACCGGTGAACACTATGTACCCCACGGCACCAGCTTCGTCCGGAACAGCGTCTTTGATGGACAAGCCCAATTGGCGCCTTGGCAAAGCGAACGCGGGATAGGGCGCAGAATGAGTCATTGAAGGCTCTCCTTTGAGAGGTGCTGAACGGGCTCGCAGATGGCCTAACGATAGTGGGTAAAGTCTTGGCTGCGATACTGAGTGAAGGTCACGATGAGATACCGAATGCGCCATCGCGGAACGACGCGTTTGCCTGCGTCAACTGACGGGTGCCGGCCATGATCGCAAGGATTGGCGGAGATCGAAAATGAGCGATGCGTTCATCACATTGATAGTGCTTGGGGCCACGGTGCTCGTCTTCATTCTTGACGTTGCGCCGGTGATGCTGGTGGCGCTCTGTGTGCCGGTTGCCCTGTGGGCCACCGGCGTACTCGACATCACCGAGGCTTTCGCTTCCTTCGGTGACCCGACAGTCATCTTTATCGCAGCGTTGTTCGTGGTCAGTGAGGCCCTTGATGCGACCGGGGTGACGGCCTGGGTCGGTGACCAGGCGCTGCGGCTGGCAGGGCAGACCCAGACCCGGCTGCTGGTGGTGATCCTGGTGCTGGTGGCCCTCCTGACCGCGGTGATCACCCCGAATGGCTCGGTGGCCGCACTCACCCCGGTGGTGGTCATGATGGCGATCAGGGCACGACGCTCACCGTCGGAACTGCTGATGCCGTTGGCCTTCGGTGCCCATGCCGGGTCGATGCTGCTGCTGACCGGTTCGCCAGTGAACCTGGTGATCGCCGACTACGCAGAACAGGCCGGTGTCGGGCCATTCGGGTTGTTCGCATTCACCGCGCTGGGTGTGGCGCTGGTGCTCGGCACGATCGTCGTGGTGGTGCTCTTGGGTCCGCGTTTGATCCCGAAGCGCACCTCGACCCGCTCGCTGCGGGACCTCGGTGGCCAGGCGGCGGTCCTGACCGCCCATTACGACATGGCCGCCGATGTCGAATTGAACCGGGCAAGTGGCGTGCTCGAAGCAGTCATCCCGCCGCGATCAGAATTCATCGGTGACCTGGCCTACCCGGGGATGCGCACCGAGAGTGGCCGGCTGGTTGTGGTGGCTGTACAGCACAAGGGTCTGGTCGAACATGAGGCCCACCGCCTGCACGCCGGCGACACTCTGCTGCTGCAGGGCACCTGGCGCGACCTGGAGACCGCCGCCACTGACCCGAACATTCTGGTCGTCGATGACCCCGGGCAGGTGCGCCGGCAGGCAGTCAAGCTCGGGCCCGGTGCAAAGCGGGTGCTGGCGATCCTGGCCGTCATGGTGGTACTACTGGCCACCGGGATCGTGCCCGCCGCGATCGCCGGCCTGCTGGCCGCGATGGCGATCATCGCGACCCGGGTACTGAGCGTCCAACAGGCCTACCACGGCATCGGCTGGACCACAGTGATCCTGGTGGGCGGCCTGATGCCGTTGTCAACGGCCATGGTGAAGAGCGGTGCGGCAGCCCAACTCGCCGATGGTCTGGTCGATCTCATCGGTGATGCGGGCCCCTATGCACTGCTGGCCGGCCTCTTCGTTGTTACTGCGATGATGGGGCAACTGATCAGCAATATGGCGACCGCTTTCATCGTGGTCCCCATCGGCCTGGCGGCAGCCGCCCAAATGGGGGTATCCCCAGCCCCCGTGCTGATGGCTGTCGCAGTGTTCGCTGCCGCGGCCCTGCTCACCCCGGTAGCCACCCCGGCCAACCTGGTGGTCATGGAGGCCGCCGGATACAAGTTCGGCGACTACTGGCGACTCGGGCTGCCGCTACTAGCGATCTACGCCCTGGTTGGCATCGTGCTGGTGCCCTTGATCTGGCCGTTCTGAGCGCCGGTGGTGGTCCTTTGCCCCTTTGCGGAGCCGGTTTCGGTGGATTGTTCTTCCTGAAACTATCCAGGCGTCGCAAGGTGCTGGCATATGTCAGCTCGAGACGCCTACATAGCTGATTGAATGATTGCCTGATCGGTGACGAGGCTGCCCTGGCCATCCACAATAGGAACCCGCTGCACAGCCATTTTGCCCACGTAGGCAAAATGGTCCAGGGCCTGAGGAAACCGCGTCGCGTAGTCGATACCTCGACGCGTTCGTGTGGGTGCGGGCTCTTCCGTTGAACCCTGCCCAGAAAGGCTTCTCTATGACAACAACCACCGCGAGCGCGCCAATCAAGGGCGCAAGGCTCGCACTTCTCTTTGGTGGCGTCCTCGCCGTCGGCTTCGGCATCGCAGTGCTCGCCTGGCCCACCAAGGCAGCCGTTGCGCTTACGGGTGTGCTTGCCCTCTACGCCGTCATCTCAGGCATCGTGTACGTTGTCATTGGCTTGATGTCCAAGAACCTCGGCGCGGGCGGTCGAATCGGGCACGTGCTGCTCGGCGTGCTTTACGTCGTTGCAGGCGCCTACGCGTTCAGTTCGCTCAAGCAATCTGCAGCCTTCCTTGCGGTCTTCCTCACCATCATGGTGGGGGTGATGTGGATCGTGGAGGGGTTCACTTCGCTGTTCACGCTCGGCAAGACTGGCTCAACGGCGCTCACCATCGTCTTCGCGCTGGTCTCGGTTCTGGCTGGCGTCACACTGTTGAGCAGCCCGCTTTGGGGTGCGGCCTTCCTTTGGTGGTTCCTCGGTATCTCACTGCTCGTGCTGGGCATACTTAACGTTATGCGTGCGATTACCGGAAAGAAGGCTTGATCGTGGCCACTGAACAGTTCTTCGGCCCTGTCGATTACGTTGTCTTCGCCTTTGGTGAAGGCGCCGACTTCGGGTTGGGTTTGCAGGCTTTGCTTGACCGTGTGCAGCAGGGCATTGTCGAGATCCTCGACATTGAGTTGGTTTCTCGTGACAAGCAGGGCCAGCCGGTGAAGCGCTCTCTGTCAGACCTGCAATCGGCGACCGATCTCGATCTCGCGGTATTTGACGGCGCCGGGTCTGGCGTCCTCGACGATGCCGACCTGTCCAGGATTGTCCTGGACCTGGAGCCGGATCAATTCGGGCTCGCAATCGTCTATGAGGATCGTTCTCTGGCCGCTGCCGCCGACGCATGGATCGCGGCTGGCGGTGTCGAACTGTTCTCTGGCGGCGTCGACATCGCCGACCTCGAACAGGCACTCGAAGAAGGGAATCCGTCATGAGCCTATTCCGCACCGCGGCACGCGCATCCGTTGCCACACACGTCGTTGGTAACACTCACCGACGCCAGCAGCAACGCTGGGCCGCTCAAGACACGGCTGCAAAGCAGCCTGCTCCGGCAACCGTCGAGGTTGGGCCCTCAACTATTGAGCAGTTGACACAACTCGGGCAGCTCCGCGATAGTGGCGTCTTGACCGAGACAGAATTTGAGGCGCAGAAAAAGAAGGTTCTCTCCGCCAGTTAATGTTGGCCGATTAGGCCAGAGTATTTGCAGGTTCCTGGGCCGCGCAGGGTTACGCGGGGAGCTCAGACCCACCTATGCTTGTCCGAAACCACAGATGGTGCTCCGCCGGCAATTTTGCCGATTGAGGTACTCGGCCCCAGGAAAGGGGACCAAAATGTCTGAACTGATCATTATTGGCTATGACGACCACTCCATTGCAGAACAGGCCCAGGCGCGCGCCGTGGCAATGCAACGCGACCTCATCCTCGACATTGCGGGCATCGCGACTGTCGAGGTCGATCTGGATGGCAAGAAGCACGTTCATACCCCCGGCAGCGTCGTTGGTTCGGGTGCTGCGTCCGGGGCATTGTGGGGAACGATCATCGGCCTGTTCTTCCTCAACCCGGCGGTTGGCATGCTGATCGGTGGCGCCTGGGGTGCGGTCCTTGGGCGCCTGGCGAAGTCAGGGCTCAACCATGAGTTCCGTTCGCGGGTTGATGGGCTCCTCGCGCCTGGCAAGTCAGGCCTGGTCCTGATGACCCGAAAGATCACCGAGGACAAATTCGCTGCAGGGATGGCCGAGTTCGGCGGTACGATCCTGCGTTCCTCGCTGTCGGACAAGGACGAAAAGGAATTGGCGGAAATGCTGGGGGTGCCGCAGGACATCCAGTAGCCACTGGCGGAGATCCAACGGCGTCCTGACAGAAGCCGTGCGAGCGTTCTTGCGCCGAGATGTGGCGCTCCGGGAGAGCGTATTCACGATCTTCCACCTGAACATGGTTGGCCTCGCCGCCATCCAGGTGCTGATCGGCAACGCGTTCGGGGCGCTGTTCACGGTGCTGCTCGGGTTGGTGACAATCGGGTTGCGCGTCATCCAGGACAACCTCGCGGCACGGCGGCTGCGCTCCCTCAAGGCACGAATGCGCCCCCGCTCAACCGTGCTGCGAGAAGGGCAGCAGCTAACCATCCCGAGTGACGAGATCGTGGTGGGCGACCTGGTGGTTGTCCGCCCCGGCGACCAGTTCCAGGTGGCCGGCCAACTCGTAGGTGATGGCAGCATCGTCGCCAACCTGTCGAAGATCACCGGCACCATCGGCCTTGCACGGCTCAGTGCCGGTGATCAGGTGCTGGTCGGCGGCTACTGCATGTCGGGACGCGGAACCTATCGCGCCACACAGCCGGGGCTCGGCGCATGGGATGAGGCCGCGACCGGGCCGGGAATCGTCGCCAGCCGAACGCCGCTCGAGCGGCTGATCGTGCGCCTGCTGTTCGGGCTGCTGCTGGTAGTGCTGGTTTTCGTGACGGTGCTGCTGGCCAAGTACTTCCGGCTGGATGTCGGGGCGCCCGGCGACGAACTGGTGGACGCCGCACCAGTGATCTTCAGCCTGCTGCCGACCGGGCTGTACCTGATGATCCTGCAAACCTATGCCGCAGGTACCGCCGATCTGGCCAGGATGGGCGCCTTCGTACGCAGCGCGCGCACCGTGGAATCGCTGGCCGAATCAAACGTGGTCTGTTTCACAGACATGGAATTGCTGTCGGGCACCGGCATCGAGGTGCGGTCGCTGCCAGCCCCCAGCGATGAGCAGGATTGGCCCTCCACCCCACAGATGCGTCAGATGCTCGGCGATTTCGCTCACAACGCAGCGACGACAACACCCATTTCTGACCTGCTGAACCGCTCATTGGAAGGAGAGCGCCGCGAGGTGCGCGTCCAGGAATCGTCGCTGGCAGAGGCAGGGTGGGTGGCGATCGCCTACGACGACCCCGACGATACGCAGCTTTATGTGCTGGCCACCCCCGGTGTACTGCGTGCCCGGTTGTCACCGGAGATGACCGAGACACTTGAAGCGCTTGTGGTTTCCAGCGAATCCGAGGGGGTCACCGACACGCTGGTGCTGGCCTGGGGGTCCGGGGACACCCCGCTGGTCGACGCGACCGGGCAGCCGGTGCTGCCCTTGGGGCTGGTGCCGCTATGCACGGTCCATTACCGCCGCCGGGTGCTGCCCGAGGCTGTTCAGGTGGTGCGCGACTTCGTGGCGTCGGGTGTGCGGATCAAGGTGTTCACCCCGTGGGAGCCCCGGGCCGTGCTGGCGGCACTAAGGGACGGTGGCTTCTCAGCAGCCGACGAACAGGACCTGATCGCCGAGGGTGGGCTGTCACGGGCTGAACTGGAGCGCACACCCCGTGACCGGTGGCTCCCGCTGGTGCAGCAGTATCGGTTGTTCGGTGGTCTATTGCCCGACCAGGTGGCGGAGGTTATTCGGTTGCTGCGTGCCGATGGCAAGCACGTGACCGTGGTGGGTGACGGTCTGACCGACGTGCCAGCGTTGCAGGCCGCCGACCTGGCGGTGGCCCAATCCGCTGGAGTTCAGGCAGCAGTTGGCGAGGCAGACATCGTCCTGCTCGAGCAGTCCGCCGAGGCGCTACTGAAGGTGCTGCACCGCGGCCAGGCGATGGTGCGGGGGCTACTGGATGTCATCAAGTTGAACCTGTCCCTGGTGCTGTGTTCTGCGTTGTTGATCCTGGTGGTCCGACTGCTCGACATAGGTTTCCCGTATCAGGGGGGACAGGGTTCAGTCATCTCCATCCTGGCGATCACGATCCCCTCGCTGCTGTTGCCGGCCTGGGCTCCTCATGGAGCCATCGAAAGCACCAGCTACAAGGCCATCCTCGTCAGGTTCCTGGTGCCGGTCACCGGCAGCCTGGGTGCGGTGTGCTTCCTGGTCTACCTGCTGTTCTACAGCCGGACTGCCTCGGTGGGCACCGCACAGTTGGCAGTCACCTACACGCTGCTCTATTCGGCCCTGCTGCTGTCCGTGATTGTCCGGCCGCCGTGGGGTCCGCTGAGAACAGGCACTGCCGTCCAGCCCAGGAGGGAGTGGCGGCCGGTAATCATGGTCGCTGGCCTTGCCCTGCTGGGCACGGTTGGCCCGCTGGTGCCCTTGTTCAAGGGCTGGTTCAAAGTCGACCTGTTACCCGGGCCGTTGTCCTACCTCGTGGTCGTGCTGGGGGTCGTGGTCTGGCTGGGCGTCCTGCATGCCATCTGGCGGGTCTTTCCCAGAGTCGACATCGTCGCGCCCGAACATGGCCTCGGCCCGTCTGTGGCCACCGGGCCGCAGCCTGTCAGCACGTTTCTGGGATGAACCGAGGATGCTGGTGCGCGATCTTTGTTCCGTCAAACTATGCAGGGGTCGCGAGGTGACCGGATACGACAGCTCGCGACCCCTGCGTAGCTGGAGGTTCAGAGCCGCAGTTCTGCTTCGTTCTCAGACACCTCGATGTCCAAATCACCGAGCGCGAGGAAATCATCTGCGCTCGCTACAGCACACGCGAGCAGATTCACGCTCACTAGCGCTGCCAGAAGGCAGCAAGCTCGTTTTACTTGAATGGGCATTCTTCGACACTCCCTCGGCCATCGGCAATGAACAACTTCAGGTCGCCATCGAACTCTTTGAAGAACAAGTGGGCGTAGAGCAAGCGTCCTGGGGAGACCACATTTCCTTCGGGGTCCAGGGCTGGCACCTCCCGGGTATCGATACATGCCTGGAGAGCCACTAATGACCCATCCCGTACAGCGTTTGGCAGTGGTGCCGTGTCGATAGCGGGATAGCTTCCCTCAGGCGCACGCCACTGTGTTTCCTGCAGGGCCACATAAGCCGCACGCATGTTATTGAGATGCGGGTCTGCCAGCAAGAGCTCCAATTCTGGCGGGAACTCCGAAAAGTCACCTCGATGCTCGTAGGCCGACCGGAGTTCCATGGAGCGAAGGAAGATCTGTTCTGCTTCTTCGTAGAGTGCCTCTTTGTCCGGGGTCGGGGTTGGGGTGGAGCGCACAGGGCCTGGCGAGCTGGCTGTGACCGGGCTGGGTGGGGCGTTGATGTCGCTGTCTGGTCCGCAGCCAGACAGGCCTGTGGCCAGCAGCAGGGCCAGTGAGACCGGCAGGATACGCAAGGGGTGCACGTCGACCTCCTGGGGGGTGAATTCGACTGTCACGCCAATCTTTGACTTGACAAGCCGGAATAGGCAAATCGCTGGCTGGGTGTGTGGATAACTGGCCTGGTGATCACGAGTGCGGAACTGTCAGCTATGTAGGCGTCGCGAACTGTCGCAGGACGTCAGCTTGCGACACCTACGTAGCTGACGGAATTTGCAGCGTGGGTCCGGCTGGGGGTTTCTGCGGGCGGTGAGCCGCGTCTCAGGCGTTTGAGGGTGGCTCCGTGCACGAGTTTCAGGACGGTCGCTGGATGAATTCAGATTCTTGGTGATCTGCTTGGGTGGGTTGGCGCCGATGGTGTGGCCGGTTCAACCGACGACGACTGCGGCGAATTCGCGGATCGGGACGTCGGTGGTTGCGGTGGTGGTGAGGGGGATGGCGCCGGTTTGTCCTAGTGCTTGCCAGGTGACGGCCCAGCCGGCGGTCGCGGTGATTGTGTAGTCGCCGGCCTGCATGTAGGTGTGTCCGCAGTCAGGTGACGGGGTGAGCGGGTGGGTGTTGGGTGTGCGCTGCCGCATTGTTGAGCAGATGGTTGTGGTGTCGTCGCCCCAGTCGAAGCGGACTTGTCCGCGGGTGGCTGTCATCACGATTTCGATGCCGTCCGCGGTGGCGCTTGTGGTGACCGGGCCGGGGTTTTCGGACCAGAACCAGAGCGGTAGGCCGACTGCCAGCACATTCCATTTGTTGTCCGAGGGCTGCGGGCTGAGGCTGATGACTGGTTCTGGCACCGTTAACTGTGCGACGGCGCGGGTGGCCACTGCCGAGGGGGCTGAGGATTGCCCCGAATCTTCGGCCTGTTCGTCTGCAGTCGGGGCTGCATAGCAGAGCTTCACTCGTTCATCACCGATGCCGGCGTGGCCAGCGTTGAAGGTGCGGCATAGCTTCACCACATCCGAGTCCGGCTGCATCTCGGCGGCGAGATCTGGTGGTAGATCTTGTCCACCATTGTCAGGCGCACCGGCCTCCCCTCGTTCCTGCTTACTGGGTGGTTCTTGGCCGGGTGGGCTCCCGTCCAGTGCCCCCGCGACCGTGGCTTGACGACCGCTACTCGAAGTGGAGATGTCGCCCCTCGGCGCGTTCGCCTGCTCATTTTGTGCTCCATGCGCCAATGCCACTGGTAGCAGTGCAGATGCAAGACAGAGAGCCAGACCTGTGGAGAAGAGACGGGTTACTCGGAAGGACATCCATCCACCTCAGTCAGGGAATCTGCAGAAAACAGCTTGAGTGTGCCGTCAACATGCTTGAAGTAATACAGCATCTTCGTGATATTGCCGGGCGAGACCACTTGACCCGCCTCATCCACAAGAGGCGCACCGCGCGAATCCTGGCAAAGGCGTAGAACAACTTCGGAATCATCCTTGTGGATGGTTGGGGCACGTTCGATGACCCAAATGGGATGAGTGTCAGGCATCCCGCGCATGCCCATGGCTTTGATCTCTTCGAAGAGGGCCCTGTTCGTGGACAGGTGGGGCTCAGCGATCAGGTCGTAGAGTTCGGCCGGATATTCAACTTCGTCCACGGCCACGAGAAAGTCGTCCTCCAACTGAAGGACTTGGCGCAGGACTCGCTCTGCTTCCTCGTAGAGTGCCTCTTTGTCCGGGGTCCGGGTTGGGGTGGAGCTCACCGGGCCTGGTGCGCTGGCTATGACCGGGCTGGGTGGGGAGTTGATGTCGCTGTCTGGTCCACAACCAGCCAGCCCTGTGGCCAGCAGCAGGGCCAGTGAGACCGGCAGGATACGCAAGAGGGGCATGTCAACCTCCTGGGGGGGTGAACTCGACTGACACGCCAATCTTTGACCTGACAAGCTCAAATAAGCAAATCGCTGGCTGGGTCTGTGGATAACTCGTCGGATGGTCGTGAGTGCGGAACCGTCAGCTATGTGGGCGTCGGGAGCTGTTGCAGGACGTCAGCTGGCGACACCTACGTAGCTGGTGGAATTGCATCATGGGTCCGGCAGCAGGGATCTGCAGTGGGTCAGCCGCGTCTTAGGCGTTGAGGGTGGCTCCGTGCACGATTTCCAGGACTGCCTCGCCGTATGAATCCAGCTTCTTGGTGCCCACGCCACTGATCTGGAACAGGTCATCCAGTGAGGTGGGGCGTTGCTGTGAGATCGCCACCAGGGTGCTGTCGGGGAAGACGACATAGGCCGGGACGGAGGCCTCCCGTGCGGTCTCGGAACGCCAGGCGCGCAACTGCTCGAACAATTCGAGATCTTGCGCCGAAAGATCGGTGGTGGTCGAACGGGTGGCGCGGCTGGTGTCCTTGCGTTTGCGTGCCGAACCGGCACGGGCGACGGCGTCCTCGCGCAGTGGGACAGTTTGCTCCCCGCGCAGCACCTGCCAGGACGCGTCGGTCGGCTCGAGGGTCTGGTGGCCGTCGGAGGAGACCGCCAGCAACCCTGCCGCCAATAGTTGGCGCACCACCGCCCGCCACTGCAGATCGGTCAGTTCGGTGCCGATGCCGTAGGTGCTCAAGCGATCGTGGCGCCACTGTTCGATCCGGGCCGTGCGACGCCCCAGCAGGATGTCAATCAACTGCCCCGCGCCGAAGCGCTGGTTGCGTTCAGTCTTCAACCGCACCATCGTCGACAGCAGTTTCTGGGCTGCAACGGTGCCGTCCCACGGGGTGGGTGGGGTCAGGCAGGTGTCGCAGTTGCCGCACGGGTCGCTCGCCTCACCGAAATACTCCAGCATCAACTGACGCCGGCAGCGCAGGGTCTCGCAGAGCCCGAGCATCGCGTCCAGATGCTGGCTGAGCAGCCGCTTGTGTGAGTTGTTGCCCTCCGAGCCCTCGATCAGTTGCCGCTGCTGGACGACATCAGCCAGCCCGTAGGCCATCCAGGCGGTGGCGGGCAGGCCGTCGCGTCCTGCGCGCCCGGTCTCCTGGTAGTAGCCCTCGATGCTGCGCGGCAGATCGAGGTGCGCCACGAAACGGACGTCCGGTTTGTCGATCCCCATGCCGAAGGCGATGGTCGCCACCATCACGATGCCGTCTTCTTGCAGGAAGCGCGACTGGTTGGCCGAACGCACCGATGCCGGCAGCCCCGCATGGTAGGGCAGGGCGTCGATGCCCTCCTTGACCAGGGCCTCAGCGGTCGCCTCGACAGACTTGCGGGTCAGGCAGTAGATGATGCCGGCATCCCCGTCGTGCTCGGTGCGGATCAGTGAAACCACCTGCTTCAGTGGCTGCTGCTTGGGTTCGATGCGGTAGGTGATGTTGGGCCGATCGAAGCTGGAAACGAAACTGCCGGCCTCGTGCAGGCCGAGCCGCTCCACGATTTCTCGACGGGTCACGGTGGTGGCGGTCGCGGTGAGCGCGATGCGGGGAACCTGGGGCCAGCGCTCACCCAGCACGGAGAGCTTCAGGTACTCGGGCCGGAAATCATGACCCCACTGCGACACGCAGTGTGCCTCGTCGATTGCGAAGACCGAGATCTGTAGCTGGTCGAAGAACTCCTGGGTGCGCGGCAGGTCGAGGCGCTCCGGCGCCAGGTAGAGCAGGTCGAGATCGCCAGCCAACGCCAACTGCTCGGTCCGGCGTTGCTCGTTGTAGCCCTGGGATGAATTCAGGAAACCCGCCCGCACACCGAGGCCCTCCAGCGCGGTGACCTGGTCGTGCATCAATGCGATCAGCGGCGAGATCACCACCCCGACACCGGGACGGATGATCGCCGGAACCTGGTAGCAGAGCGACTTGCCGCCCCCGGTCGGCATCAGCACCACTGCATCGCCGCCAGCCAGGACGTGGTCGATCACCTGTGCCTGATGCCCCCGGAAGTCGTCGTAGCCAAAGGTGGTGCGCAGCACGTCGAGCGGGGTGAGGTCAGGCATGCCGACCATGGTAGGGCGCCCCTCCGACATCCGCCGGAATCGCCCTTGGGCCTGGGCACGAACCATGGGTTGATGACATGGCCCGGTGCGCTGTGCAGGCTGACTGGCATGTGCCGAAATATCCGACCGCTGTTCAACTTCGAGCCCCACGCGAGCTCGCAGGAAGTGCATGACGCCGCCCTGCAATACGTGCGGAAAGTAAGCGGCATGCACAAGCCGTCCGCTCGGAACCGGGAGGCCTTCGACCGGGCGGTTGCAGAGATCGCGCACCTCACCGAGCACTTGCTGGCCGATCTGGTCACTACCGCCCCGCCCAAGGACCGCCAGATCGAGGCAGCCAAGGCGCGTGCCCGCAGCGCCAACCGGTTCCCTGCGTCCGCCTAGCGGGATAGGTGCCTAGGCTGGAGGAACCGACTGCCAGGGAGGGAACCATGGACGCCCCAACATTCGACTTCGCAGCCCCCGGACGCATCATCTTCGGTGCCGGACGCAGCGCAGAGTTACCGGGTGTGGTCGCCGAGTTGGGCAGCCGCCCGCTGGTGGTCACCGGGTCGAATCCCGGCAGGTATGCAGACCTGCTGGCCGCGCTGGACAATCCGGCAGTGGCACCGATCGACGGCGAGCCGACGATTGACATGGTGCGGGCGGCAGTCGAGGCTGCCCGCCAGGCCAGTGCGGACGTGATCGTGGGCATCGGTGGGGGAGCAGTGCTCGACACCGCCAAGGCTGTGGCCGGGCTTGCTGCCTCGAACAGTGATGTGCTTGACCACCTCGAGGTCGTGGGGCAGGGACTGCCGCTGCCGGAGGCGGTGCTGCCCTGGGTCGGGGTACCGACCACTGCGGGCACCGGCTCGGAGATGTCGGCCAACGCGGTCGTCGCATCCCCGGAGCACGGTGTGAAGGCGAGTATCCGGGGTCGTGAACTGCTGGCCCGGGTCGCGCTGGTTGACCCACTGCTCACCGTCGACTGCCCGTCCGCGGTGACGGCGTCCAGTGGCATGGATGCGCTGACCCAGTGCCTGGAGGCCCTGGTCACCCCGATGGCCAGCCCACTGACTGACGGGTTCTGCCGTGAGGGGTTGCGTCGGGCCGCCTCGGGGTTGCGACGCGCATATACCGATGGCTCGGATGTGGCTGCCCGTACTGACATGGCCCTGTGTGCAGCGCTGTCCGGGCTGGCCCTGGCCAACGCGAAGCTCGGTGCGGTGCATGGCTTCGCTGGGCCGCTGGGTGGCATGATCGGGGCCCCGCACGGGGCCATTTGCGCGGCGTTGCTGGCCGCGACGACGCGAGTCAATGTGCGAGCCCTGGCCGAACGCTCCCCGGGCGTCTCGCTGGACCGCTACACCGAGGCTGCCGAGATCATCACCGGTCACCCCGACGTGGCCGGCCTGGTGGACTGGCTCGACCAGACCCGCGAAATGCTGGGCATCCCCGGGCTGGGCGAACTGGGATTGACCCAGGAGCGCATCGACGAAGCCGTCACCAAGGGCAAGGCCGCCTCAAGCATGAAGGGCAACCCGATCGAACTGACCGACAGCGAACTCACGGAGATCTTGCGTGCCTCGCTGTGATCCCTGACCCCCATGCACAACGGTCTTCACGCCATGACGCCAGGCAGCGGGTCCCAGTGTGCGATATTTGGTTCAGGTACACGACTGGCCGAATCACCCCGGCAACCGGGTGCGCGGCCCACATGTCGATCATGAGCGTTTGCTGACGTACCACAGCACAACGCCACCAGGTCGTCCACGAGAAGGATGCTTCGGGTCAGGTTGTTGGAGGTGCTGGAATCACCCCTGCCGGTGGTATTCATCGAGGCCGTGCCCGGTTCCGGCAAACAGGTCCTGCTCGATCAATGGGCAAAGTTGCCGCTCGGCCCGTCAGCAGATATTCGCTTGCTGATCGACGGCTCCCGCGTCTCAGCGAGTGGCCCGGCGATGCTCCGCCTGATCTGGTCGAGACTGCGCGCAGAACTCGATATCGCCGAACTGCCCACGTCGGATGAGGACTTGCTGGGCGCCGCCCTCACCCTGCTGGAACGGGCACGCCGCCCGGTATCGATCGCCCTGCTGTGGGCCGAGGAGATCCCTGCGGCCACCTTCGGCTACCTGCTTGGGATGCTTGAGGCACAAACAGAGGTGCGGCTCATCGTGTCAGGGGCTGAGCTGGACGAGCACGTCCAGTTGGCCAGGGCCCGTGGTGTGTCGTTCTCGTTCCTGGACGACGTGGCCATGGCGCTCACCCTGGACGAGACCCGCGCCCTGCTCAATGAAGAAGGGATGGACCTGCCCCCCCGAGGTTGTTGCCGAAATGCACCGGGATACCCGGGGGCACGTGGGGCAGGTTCGGAGCTCGGTGGTCGAGTTGCCAGCCGGTGGCACGTGGACGCCGTTGATCGCCCAGCGCGCACTGGCCTCGTTCGTGGCGGGGCTGCCCGACCGCGCAGTCTCAACAAACCTCGGGCTCTTCCTCACCCGACTCGTCCATGTTCCCCGTTTCTCTGCCCAGCAAGCACGGGCAATCAGCCAGTTCGCCTCGGCAGAGCGCCTGGTGCACCGCCTGCAGGCACTCGGGTTGGGTGTCATGACCTGGCATCCAGGGCTGGGGCAGCGGGTCTTCCAGTGGCATGAGCAGATCAGGAACGTCCTGCAACGCTCGCTACCGGCAACGGAGGACCGCGATCTGCTGCTCAACCTGGTGCTGGATGCCGCCGAGCGAGCCGAGGACCGCGCACTGCAGGCCAGCACACTGGTCGAGATGGGGCGACTCGGGGACGCTGAAGCGATCCTGGCGGACTGGCTGTGGGATCTGATGCCGCGTCCCCATTGCCCGGTGTGGCGTTCATTGGAACGTATCAGCCCGATGGCGCTGGTCGATTACCCGGGATTGCTCTGCGTGCGGCTGCGGCTCACCCCCCACGCAGCACCCTCACCGACCGCAACGCTGGCCGCCAACGTGGCCCGCAAGGCAGTCGCCAACACGCCCAACTCGGTGGATCCAGTGCAGCGGCTGTCCGCACTGGCACGCGCACTGGAACTGGGCTGCCATATCGGGCTGCAGAAATCGATCACAGAACTCGCCCAGCGGGCGTATGGGCTGGGCAAAGACCTGGCCTATGAGGGCATCTCGTCCTTCGCGAAGCCCGCAGTCATCTCGGACGTGCTGATCATGGCCGAGGTGCTGTTGGCGACCGGCAATATCACTGCGGCCGCCGGGTTCGCAACGCAGGCCGCCCAACTCATCGAGATGGAACCCGGCGTGCTGGACCCGTCGGGGGAGCGGCGCTCATTCGCTGGCCGGCTCGTCCTGCTGGCGCACCGGCAGCGCGGACTCGACGATCCACTCGACGCAGATGCCCTGCTGTCAGCATCGGAATTCATCTGGCGGGACGCCGATTTCGTCGCCGCCCACCTGGCCATCGCCTGGGCAGACATCGACTCAGGCGACCTGGCGGCCGCTGACAGCCACTGCCGGACCGCGGCTGCCCGGCTGAGCAAACCGGAACGCTGGCCGGCCCTGACCTACCTGCAGGCCTGGCTGAAGCTGTTGCAGCACCGGCGCCTTGAACTGCGGGCGATCATCACCTCATACCGGCGATTCCGGGGCAACGGCGACAAGCCCGGAGCCACGCCCGGCTACCAAACCGCCAGCGAGCTACTGTCCCGCAGTCTCGGTGAGGTGATCAGCCCACCAGAGTTCCTGCTGCCTGTGACTGATCAAGATGACGTGCCGTTCCGGCGTGACCTGCATGCAGCTCAACTGGTGGAGGCGCTGGATGCTCTGCGGGCGGGGCGGCCAGCAGTCTCCCGGGCCTGTCTGGAGCGTGCGATCAGCCTGCTGCCACGCCGCGGCCTGTCCCCGTTCGCCCTGCTGCATGCCGGCGCCGACGAGGTGCGTGAACTGATCGAGTTGATCGCGGATCACCCCGAGGCGTCCCGGCTGCAACTCGAATCCGCTCTCCAGGTCGTCTCTCAGACCTCACCGTCAGCGCCGAACCTGTCCCGGCGTGACCTCGAGGTGCTGCAACTGATCCAC
>JBMNPP010000028.1:0-19179 GCA_050943675.1 Brooklawnia sp. | reverse complement strand
GTCAGGGCACGCCATCACGCTTCGCTCAGCAGCTGGGCTCGAGGTGCTGATGCACATCGGCTTAGACACCGTAAAGATGCAGGGTGCTGGTTTCGAGCCAAAGGTTAAGGTCGGCCAAGAGGTTCGAGTCGGGGACGAGCTGATCGTCTTCGATATGGACAAGATCGCAACTGAAGCTTATAGCCTGCTCACCCAGGTAGTGATCACGAACTCTGAGGTCATTAGCGGTCTAACTCCACGTGCCCCGGGCAAGGTGACGGCCGGTGTCGATGTTGTTGCCGAGCTGGGCCTGAAGACTGTAGATGCTGGTGCTGATTCCGTTGTTAGTGGTGGCAAGGCAACCTCGCAGGCGCTGCTGATCCCGAATCCGACGGGCCTGCATGCCCGACCAGCAGCGACTTTAGTGGCGCTGGCCAAGAAGTTTGAGTCTGATGTGCAGCTGCGACGCGGCAGTGACGTGGCCAACGCCAAGTCGATCATGTCGATCATGGGGCTCGGTGCTATGCGCGCCGACAAGGTGACGGTCACCGCTAACGGACCTGACGCAGATGCTGCGGTAACCGAAATCGCCCAGGCTATCGCAGATGGGCTTGGAGAAGACTGCCCACCGCTGCCCACCCAAGATGAATCTGCCTCCCCAGCGTCGGCACCCGAGATCGCCGCGCCCCCGGCGCCTGCCGATCCGAAGTCGTCAGACCCGAATTTGCTGCTCGGTGTGGCGGCGTCGCCAGGTTTAGGCGTGGGCCAGGTACTGCAACTGCGGCATGACGATATCGAGGTGACTGAGAATGCGCGCGACCATCACCTTGAACGTCGCAAGCTGAATACCTCGATTGACCGGGCGCTGCTTGACCTATCGGCGCTTGAAAAGCGGCTCGAACAAGAAGCTGACCCCGAAAAGGCCGCAATTTTCGCGGCACATGCCCAGATCCTGCAGGACCCTGAGCTACTCGATCTTGCGGTCAGCGCCATTGACAAGGGTAAGAGCGCACCATTTGCCTGGCGCGCGGCCTTCAGCAGCTATGCAGATCAGCTCAGCCGAATGTCGAACGAGATTTTGGCTGGCCGTGCCAACGATGTGCGCGACGTCGGCCAGCGAGTGCTTGAAGAGCTAACGGGTCAGCGTCGCGAGAAACCTGAGATCGCCCCCGGCACTATCTTGATCGCCGAAGACCTCACCCCATCTGACACCGCCACCCTCGACCGCACCAAGGTCGTTGGCTTCGCCACCTCAGGCGGCGGCGCGTCCTCGCATGTGGCGATTATCGCGCGTTCGCTGGATATTCCAGCAGTAGCTGGAATTGAGGCCCGTGCGCTCGACATCGCCGACGGCACCCGCGTGGTGATCGATGGTTCGAAGGGCACCTTGGCGCTCAACCTAACTGATGCCGAAATTGAGGGCATCGTCTCGCGCCAGCAACGCATGGCGGCCAAGCGAGAAGCCGACCTGGCAAAGACTTTCGAATCTGCGACCACCACCGATGGGCATACCGTGCAAGTGGTCGCCAATATCGGTGGCCTCGACGACGCTAAACAGGCCATGACCATCGGTGCTGAAGGAGTCGGTCTGCTGCGCAGCGAGTTCGTCTTCCTCGAGCGCCAATCGGCACCGACTGAAGACGAGCAAGCAGAACTGTATGCCGACATCTCACGGGCTCTGAAGCCTGGTCAGCCGCTGGTGATTCGTACCCTTGACGTGGGTGGCGACAAACCGTTGCCCTATCTGCCTATTCCGGCTGAAGAGAACCCCTTCTTGGGTATTCGCGGCGTGCGAGTTGGTTTCGACCAACCAGAGGTCTTACGCACCCAGTGCCGGGCGATCCTGAAGGCAGCTGATGCAGGCGCCAAGCTGAATGTGATGTTCCCGATGATCGCCACCATGGACGACTGGCGCTATGCCAAGCGGCTATGGGACGAAGAGCGTGCGGCGTTAGGCATCGATGTTGAAGTGCCGGTCGGCATCATGATGGAAGTGCCATCAGTGGCCGTTATGGCCAGGCAGTTCGCTGCCTCTGATGTTGAGTTCTTTAGCGTTGGCACCAACGACCTCACCAGCTACACCCTGGCAATGGACCGTGGGCATCCGAAGCTCGCCTCACAGGTTGACCCCTGCAACCCAGCAGTGCTGGCCCTCATCGGACAGGCTGCCGAAGCGCTGCACGCCCACGGCAAATGGTTGGGGGTCTGTGGGGGAGTCGCCTCCGATACTCAGGCTGTTCCGATCTTGGTGGGCCTCGGGGTAGATGAGCTCAGCTGCTCGATCCCTGCCATCCCTTCAGTGAAGGCCGCGGTGCGCGCTGTCTCGTTTGATGCCTGCCGCGAGTTGGCTGCCAAGGCGGTGGTCTGCTCGACCCCGGCCGAGGTCCGGGCCCTCGTCCCAGTCGATGAAGACTGACCCCACCAGTTAAGGAATTTGATCATGACTACTGCAAACAATATTGTCCAGGCAGTCGGCGGGGCATCGAATATCGTCAGCCTTTCGCACTGCGCTACCCGGCTGCGTTTCCAGCTGCGGGACGCCTCAGTCGTCGACACCCCAACTGTTGATGCGATTGATGGGGTGATGGGCGCGGTACCTCAGTCGGGGGAGCGCTATCAGGTGATCATCGGTGGGGCAGTGCAGACTGTCTACAACGAAATCATGGCGCTACCCGAAATGAAGAGTATGGGTGCCCAGTCTGCTGATGACATCAAGGCTGCCGCCCGCGCACAAGGGGTGCGCGGCAAGGTGGCTTGGATCGATAGTTTCTTCGAATTCCTGTCTGATTCGTTCCGCCCGATTCTTGGCGTGCTGTTGGGCGCTTCGCTCATCATCGCCTTCGCGGCCGTCTTGGACGCCTTGAGTGTCGTCGACTTCCGGGCGGCCGACAAGCCAGCCACTTGGGTCTTCGTGGACGCGATGTGGCGCGGCGTGTTCTTCTTCTTGCCGATCATGGTGGCCTTCAATGCATCTAAGAAACTGAATGTTGACCCCTGGGTGGGCGCCACCATCATGGGGGCGCTCATGACCCCGGAATTCGTCAGTCTGTCGAACGTTGACCGTTTCGCTGACACCGTGTGCACTGTCAACCAGACGCTTAACACGACGTCATGTGTGGCTCAAGTCTTCGGCCTGCCGATGCAATTGAATGACTATTCGGGCCAAGTCTTCGTCCCGTTGATGATGGTGGCCATCTTGGGGTTGGTCTACAAGGGATTGCAGAAGATCTTCCCCGAGAATGTGCAGATGGTCTTCGTGCCATTCTTTGCGATCGCCATCATGGTGCCGCTGACGGCCTTCTTGATTGGTCCCTTGGGTATCTGGCTCGGTAGCGGCATTGGTGCCGGGTTGGCTTGGCTGAATGGCAATGCGCCCTTCATCTTCGCGATCTTGATTCCGATGGTTTACCCGTTCTTGGTACCGATGGGCCTGCACTGGCCACTGAATGCGTTGATGTTGATGAATATCCAGCAACTGGGCTACGACTTCATCCAGGGCCCAATGGGCGCATGGAACTTCGCTTGCTTCGGTGCCACCGCTGGTGTGCTGTTCTTGTCGATGCGCGACAAGGACGTGGTGATGCGCCAGACAGCCACTGGTGCCCTGGCAGCTGGTTTGCTCGGTGGTATCTCTGAGCCGTCGCTGTACGGTATCCATCTTCGGTTCAAGCGCATCTATCCGCGCCTTTTGGCCGGTTGCTTCGCTGGTGGTTTGACGATCGCGGTGCTTGGGGCCCCCTTCAAGGGTGTGAAGACACAGGCGTTTGCGTTCACCTCGATTCTGACCATTCCGGTCTTCGAGCCGATGTGGGTTTACGCCATCGCGGTGGCCGTGGCGTTCACCACTTCGATGGTGTTGGTAATCGTCACCGATTACCGCACTCCAGAAGAGAAGGCTCGTGCTCGCGGTGAAGAACTAGCCGCGGCTGGCCAAGCCGAAGTCGCCGTCGGTGGCGAGCAGGCCAATCAGGCTCGCGAGTGGCTGGTGGGGTTGGGCGGTGCCGGCAACGTGAAGTCGGTTGCTCCAGTCGCAGCGACTCGCGTCCGCGCTGAGGTTGCCGATGACGCCGAGGTTGATCCGTCAGCGCTGGCTGATGCCGGAATGCAGAGTGCGGTCCAGGTCGCGCCTGGAGTTTGGCACCTAGTCGCTGGCTTCGACGCCGACCAGTATGCGACTGCCATGAAGCGCGATCTGGCAGCCGTGGCCGTCTGACATTTCGCCTGCCGGGCTCATGGCGGCCCGGCAGGCGAGTGGCCCTCAGAAGGTGGCCGTATCTGGATGCGATCCTCGGCGATTGTCAGCGTCGAGCGCGTCAATTTCGGCCATCTGGGAGTCGTCCAGTTCGAAATCGAAGACGTTGGTGTTCTCTACGATGCGGTGTGGGGTGACTGATTTCGGAAGCACGATGAGGCCATGTTGCAGATGCCAGCGGATGATCACCTGAGCAGTCGAGCGGCCCATTTCAGCCGCGATCTTGGTGACAACAGAGTTGCCCAAGTCGTCGCCGGAGCCCAAGGGGCTCCAAGATTCGATCGCGATCTGGCGGGCGACCAACTCGGTTCGCAGCGCTGTCTGCGTCAGTGTCGGATGCACTTCGATCTGGTCAACTACCGGTACTTCACCGTTCAATTTGTCTAAATGGTGGGGGAGGAAGTTACTGACTCCAATGCTGCGCACCAAACCCTCAGCTTTGAACTCCTGCATGGCGTCCCAGGCCTCGATGTAGGCCTCGCCGTATTTCACAGTGGCTGGCCAGTGGATCAAATACAGATCAATCTGATCGAGCCCCAACTTCTCAAGGCTGAGCTCGATGCCACGACGAGCATCGGACGCCAGATGGGCGTCATTCCACAGCTTGGTGGTGATGAACAGCTCATTGCGTGGCAGATCAGCGTTGGCCAAGGCTCGTCCAACGCCAGCTTCATTTCCATAGATGGCTGCAGTATCAATGTGGCGGTAGCCAGCCTCGAGCGCGAGGTTAACGGCAGTTTCTGCTTCTGCATCAGGTACTTGCCAGGTACCGAAACCGAGCTGCGGAATCTGGTTGCCGTCGGTCAGGGTGAGATTCGGGATGCTGTTCACACGGCCCATTGTGCAACAGAAGATTCCGCTCAGCGAACCCTGGATGCGACTGCGCACTCAAGATCACTGCATGGATGGCCCTCGCATTGGAAGTCGGCATCCCCGTGTGCTGGGCGGTCATCCTGGTCTTGTGCATCCACCATCCATTGTGGTTGAAGCCGCGCTCGGTGACCACGACTGCGGCCAAACCATGGGGCGGGGTGATCTGGTGGCCACGCTGGGTCGGGCCCGTGCTTGAATGCGCACCATGCGCACTGACCGCGAACAGATGTACCTGTTTCATGACGCCTTTGAGTGGCCTGCCGTGCGATGCACCGGACGCCACGTTGCCGAGGTGTTGCGCGAGGTCGACCGGGCACAGCCCGGTCTGTTGTGGCGAATGATTCATCGTGACGAGGTACAGCGCGGGACGGTTGACGAGTTGGCCGATCACGTGTCGGGCCTGGAACTGTTCGGGGGCTGGCTGATCGGGGGCAGGCCTGAGGCCAGCGAATATGACGTGGCGGTCGAGTTCACCAATATTGATTCCTTCGTTGTGGCCGTGGCCACCGAGGAGCCCGGCATCCGGCAGCAGTTGCGCCAGCGCTGGCCTGGGGGTGGCAGCCTGAGCGCCCTGCGCCAGATGCCGACGGTGATGACCGCGCCTGGTGAACTGGCCATCATCCGGACCCTGCTGCGACTGCCGGAAGAGCAGATCAAGACCCGTCTGGAAGACGTGGAAGAACTCGCCTCCGACCTGGATCTGTCCCACGCTGACGGGGGAGTGTGGGGGTATCTCACTGATGATGATTTCGCCGAGTTCCACCAGTTCTCCGCGTGGCTGCGCGCTGTTGGTGCACGCTACGACCGACCCGCTCTTGGTCGTGAGTGGGCATTCGACGTGACCGCTGAAGAAATGGAAATCACCCTCGGGCGCCAGCAAGCAGACTGAAGGCTCGAGCATCGCTCGCACGGCGTCAAGGACGCAGCGAGGCGGGGGCCAGCACCCGGCTGACCCCCGCGCGTAACGCCCGAAGGGGCGTCGCTTGTTCTAGAAGAACTGGTCGTACAACCCGATGGCGCCCACCGCGAAGATGGCAAGGCCAGAGATGGCCAGGTAGACGGTGAACAGGTTGCCGTCCTTGATGCGCTTGTCGGTCTCGGTGAATGACAGGTAGACCGTCGCGATCGCCACGACCATCAGGTAGACGGCGTTGAGTGTGCCGCCAAGCAACACCAACTGCAGGGGAGAGGAGACCACTGTGGCGGTCAGGCCCCAGAACACCGGCATGATGATCATCAGGACACGCATCACGGTGTTGCGCCGGCGGGTATCGGTCCACTTGTAGAAGCCGAAGACCGACAGTGAGGCAGCTGTCTGGCGGGCCAGGCCGGGCACGTTGGCCAGGATCGTCTTGTACAACGCGATGGCCGCGAAGATCAGGAAGATCGGTCCAACCCCGGAACCCAAGGTGTCGGTGAAGATACGCGAAATCGTTGCGATCAGGTCGGTGCCGGTCGGGCTGAGCCCCTGCTTGTACAGCACTGATGCGCCCAGGATGTAGAACGCAGCGGTCGACATGGTGTAAATCACCCAGGAGACCCAGGCGTCCTTCTTCATGACCGAGATCCAGCCGCGAGCGCGGGCTGCCCACGCCTCGCTGCCGTCATTAGGGCCGGTCCAGGCTGCGTAGCCCTTCTCAACGACCCAGAAGGTGTAGCCGGAGATCTCGCCGGCACCGACGCCGGTGAGCCCGAACATCGACAGTGCGATACCCATTGATCCGGCAGCGATGCGGAAGCGCATGCCATCGGCCAGTTCGCCGGCGGTCCAGGCGAACTCGGTGACCTGGATACCGAAGACCATCAGCACCACCAGCGTGGTGACGATGAACACCAGCACGGTCGAGATGGTCTCGATCAGGCCGTAACGGTTGAGCTGGTGGATACCGATCGCGATGATGATCATGATCCACACCCAGATGCCGATCGACAGCGCCGAGAATGGGTCACCACCAAAAGGCATCAGCATCGAGGCAGCCACAGCGGCCGAGCCGACCACACCTGCCTGGCTGGTCATGAACTGGAAGAACATCAGCAACACGATGTAGGAGGCCCAGCTTCGTTTGCCGATCCTGGGTGGTACCTGGTCGTAGCCGAAGATGCCGGGTTTGCCGGTCGAGATCGACCAGCGGGCAAGTTCGATCTGCACTGCGACCTTGACGAAGGTGGATACGAACACCAGCCAGAGCAGCATCATGCCGACCTTGGAACCTAGGGTGGTGGCGGTGATCAACTCACCGGAGCCGACTACGGCGGCACTGGTGATCATGCCGGGTCCGAGGAAACGAATGCTAGGACCCCAACCCTTCGGGGGTTCCTTGATCTTGGAGGGATCCAGCACATAGGGGTCATCTGCCTGCAATTGCTGCAGTTGCACTTCTTCGGCGGGCTTGGTGGATTCACTCATCCAAGTGCTCCAATCTTCATGTGGTCGCCACATGGGGGCGTGGTGACCACAGGTGGGGTGGTGCGTCACGCGGGGGTGGCGCGCCCGGCGTTGCGCTTGTCGTTGAGCAACGTCGTGTTTGCGTATTGTCTAGCACTTTTGCACGATATTGCCTAGGCATTCACAGCGTTCGTGAACAGCCCCCCAAAGCACGTGAAAGTGTGCCCACGCACGGGCATTGAAGGGCGATGAAAGACTTGCCGTCCCGGGTATCCGGGTTCCTTCCTCGTGGGCGTGGTGGGCCAGCTGGCTTCCCGACCCTGTGAGTCACTTGGTGACTGCAGCGAGGGCTCGCTGGAGCCGGTCCCGTGCGTCGCTGGCAATTTCGGCCAGTTCCGCGTTCCCGGTCATCTCGACCATGCTCTGTGGGTCGATCGCGCTGACCTCGACCGTGGAGTCCGCGAGTTTGCGCACCACGACGTTGCAGGGCAGCAGGACTCCGATCTGTGGTTCGATGCGAAGGGCCTCCACCGCAAACACCGGTCGACAGGCGCCAAGGATCGTGTAACGGGGGATGTCCGCGTCGATCTTCTGCTTGAGGGTCGCGGCCATGTCGATCTCGGTCAGGACGCCGAATCCTTGCTGGGCGAGGGCATCCCTGGTGGCCTGGATCGTCTCGTCGAATCCGAGGCTGCTGGTGCCTGCGATGGCGTAGCTCATGATTCCTCCTGATGTTCGCTGATACCCAATCAACACAGATACCCCTAGGGGTATTCCGAGGAGGATGTTCCCTTCAACCAGGTGAGTGGCTGCTGACCGAACTCATCTCGAACTCTCACATGGGTGAAGCCCGGTCATCGCCGCACTGATCACTGGCTTGATCGCCCGATCCCGGCCGAAGAAGTGGCACATCTGGATGTATCTGTTGCGGACCTTCCTCATCGTGTTCGCGTTGCGTCCAACGGTCTCGTTGAGCGGGCTGATTGCCTGACACTGACAGGTGACATCCAGTGAGCGCGGAGGAGGGGCGTCCCGGCAGGGAAGGGGGGTGGGATTCCAGCCAAATTGACATAATGTCACTTATCGGACAAACGCCAGGAGTGGCTGGAACTCATTCCTGCCGTCTGGTTTCATACCATCGAGCGACAGATTCATGCCGTGGACGAGTCTGCGCATCGCACGCCTCCCAGGGGTCCTGGAATTGGCGGCAGCAAGAAGAAGGCGGCACCATTTGTGGGTGGCTGGTCAGGCGAATACCAGGTCTGCGTACTCGGGGTGCCGCCTGATCCAGGCCCTGATGAACGGGCACAGTGGCAGCACCTTGCGATCGGTGTGGTTGGCGCGGACATCATCCAGGGCCGCCTTGGCAAGTGCCGAGCCGACTCCCCGTCCCTGGAATGCCGGGTCGGTCTCGGTGTGGCTGAAGGTGATCAGCCCATTGCTGAGCAGGTACTCGGCGAAACCGGCGAGCTTGCCATCCAGGTGCGCCTCGTAACGGTTTGCATCGGTGTTGTTGGTGATCTCCACGTCGCTGGCTCCTGCCATGGTCACAGTTCGGCTCGTTCGATCCGCAAGGCACCCGACGGGCACCGGCCGACCTGATCCACGAGTCGCTGGCCTGTGGGTGCTGCGTCCGAGTTGATCCACGGCCGCGCATCAAGGTTGAAGACCTCGGGCATTCCCTGGACGCACAGCCCCGAGTGGGTGCACATCTCGGCATCGAAGGAAACATCCATCTGCCGGCCGGTGTAGAGCTTTCTGGTCATCGTGCAAGCCTACCCCGCTGTGTCTGGAAAGCCGGACCGGCTGAAATGCGATGAAAATGAATGAAACGGTTTTCACGGTAAAAGGGTGACTCTGCCGCAAAGGTCGGCTAATCTCGTCGCAAGACGGGGATTGCAAAGATGCAATTCTTGAAACGGGACTCGCGTTCCTGATCGCTGGAGGATGCGATGGCGCACGCGGAACCGCCCAGGGTGGCGATGAGGGATGTCGCGCGGCTTGCCGGCGTATCCACCTCCACAGTCTCTCGCGCGCTGGCCAGCCCTGAGTTGGTCGCTGATGCGACCCGCGACAAGGTGATGGCGGCAGTCCGGCGCAGCGGTTACCGGCCCGGCGGGGACCACGTCCGAAGTGGCGCCCTGGGGCTGCTGGTTCCCGACATCGAGAATCCCTTCTTCGCCTCGGTCTGCAAAGGCGCCCACTCCCGCGCCCAATTGCGGGGTTACGGAACCTACGTGGCCGACTTCGACGAGGACCGCACGGCCGAACCCGAACTCATTACATCGCTGGCCCGCCGGGTAGATGCGCTCATCCTGTGCTCCCCCCGAGCCGACGAACAGGTCTTCCGCGACGTCGGTGCCACTGTCCCCCTCGTGCTGGTCAACCGGCGCCTGGCCGGCTACCCCTCGGTGATCATCGACGAGAGCAGCGGGGTCCGGCAATTGCTGTCCCACCTGCACACCCTCGGCCATCGGCATATCGCCTGGGCCGACGGTCCCCCTGCGTCATTCTCAGGTGCCCAACGACGTCACCTCATCGCCTCGACAGCCGCGCAACTGGACATGACGCTGACCGAACTCGGGAACTTCCGGCCAGACTATTCCGGCGGCATCGTGGCAGCCGACCAGATGACCCCGGGCGGGCCCACCGCCCTGGTGGCCTACTGCTCGATCATGGCGCTGGGCGCGATGGGACGCCTGGTGGCCCGCGGTGTGCAGGTGCCCCAGCACGTCAGTGTCGCAGGCTTCGATGAATTGGCGCTGGCAGATCTTGTCACCCCACGACTGACCACGGTCCAGGTCTCGCTGCGAGCCCTGGGCCAGTCGGCAGTCGACCTCGCAACCACCCCACAAAAGACCTCCGGCGGGCCGCCACCCGACCTGGAGTTGCCCTCGGGGCTTGTCATCCGTGACTCGACCGGGGGCGCATACGACGACGCGCCGAGGGCGCGCTGAGTTGCATCAAAACCGCCGGTCGCTGAAGACCGGCAGAAAGTGGGTAGGGACTATGAGAGCAAGAATCGGAAAGGTCCTGGGTGTGGGGTCGGTCGCACTCCTGCTGGCCATTTCGGGCTGCACCGCTCCCGACACGGGAGATGGCTCAACTTCGACCGAGACCGAGACACAGACCTCGACAGACCCGGGCACGGTGCCCGACGTCCCCTCCGAGGCCGTATCGATCCATATCCTCGATGTGGCCGGCGCCCAGCGGGTGACCCAGCGCTCGATCGACAAGTTCGTCGCCGAGCACCCCGACATCATCAAGGAGGTCACCTGGGAGTCCGGTGGCGCGCCCGACCTGGTGGGCATCCTGAAGCCACAGGTGGCCTCTGGCGACAACCAGATCCAGTTGGTGCTCACCGGCAACGACGGTCTGTCGGCTGCCATGGCCGAAGACCTGTGGGTCGACGTCGTCGGCGAATTCGGTGACCGGGTCAGCAACCAGGACAACTATCTCGAGGGTGCCGCCAAGCAGCAGCTACTCTCCGAGGGGTACGGGGTGCTGATGACCTACACCCCCAGCGGTCCCCTGCTGCAGTACAACCCCAACGAGGTGGCAGCCGACCAGGTGCCGTCAACACCTGACGAGTTGCTCGAATGGGCCGAGGCGAACCCCGGCAAATTCGGTTACGCCCGCCCCGCGAACTCTGGTGTGGGTCGGACCTTCCTGCAGGCCCTGCCCTATATGTTGGGCGACTCTGATCCGAAGGATCCCGAGAACGGGTGGGACAACACCTGGGAGTACCTGAAGGAACTCAACCAGTACGTCGATTTCTACACCACCGGCACCGGGCAACTGGTCTCGAACATGGCTGACGGCACCTGGACGATGGTTCCGATGACCTTCGGTTGGGACATCGAGCCGCGTGCTGATGGCCGTGCCCCGAACTACCTCGAGGTCGCCCAGTTCGACGAGTACACCTTCATCACCGACGCGCACTTCACCGCGATCCCCAAGGGCCTGAGTGCTGACGAACTGTCGGCAGTGCTCAACCTGCTGCAGTTCATGCTCGAGCCCGAGAACAACGCGGCCGGCTGGGACACCGGGTACTTCTACCCCGGCCCCTCGGTGGAGGACGCCACCCTGGACAAGGCAGCTGAAGAAACTCAGGACCTGATCGCCGAATTCGGTCGTGACTGGTACCAGGACGCCATCGACAGCCATGAGGCCGAGCCGTAACTGGCAGCCGATGACCTGGTCAAGGCATTCGACATCTGGGACCGCGAGATCGGCGCAGGAAAGATCTGAGTCCATGACCACCGCCTCAGCATTCAAGACACTCGAACTCAAGAATGTGGGTCGCACCTTCAGCGGCATTGAGGCGCTGGCCGGACTGAACCTGACGGTCCGGGCGGGCGAGTTCATCGCCCTGCTCGGGCCGTCCGGGTGCGGTAAGTCCACTGCGCTCAACTGCTTGGCTGGATTGCTCCCCCTCACGCACGGTGAGATCAGGATCGATGGCGAACGCATCGATTCAATACCTGCCGAAAAGCGTGACTTCGGCATGGTGTTCCAGAATTACGCGTTGTTCCCGCACATGACGGTGCAGAAGAACATCGCGTTCGGCCTGGAGATGCGCCGCATGCCCAGGGCCGAGATCACCAAGCGGGTCGACCAGGCCATCGAGATGGTCAAGTTGCAGGACTACCGCACCAGGCTGCCCGGCCAACTATCCGGTGGCCAGCAGCAGCGCGTGGCGATCGCGCGCGTCATCGCCCTGCACTCCCGACTCGTCCTGATGGACGAGCCGCTGTCCAACCTCGACGCCAAGCTCCGCCTCGAGATGCGCAGCGAGATCCGCCGACTGCACCAGAACCTGGGGTTCACCACCATCTACGTCACCCACGACCAGGAGGAGGCGCTATCGCTGGCGGATCGGCTGGTCGTCCTGCGGTTGGGGCGCGTCCAGCAGATCGGCACCCCTGCCGAACTGTATGAACGACCCAACAACTGGCATGTGGCCGAATTCATGGGCTACCGCAACCTGCTGCCCATGACCATGCCGGCAGGAACTGGGGCCCGAGCCGGCGAAATCGCCCACGCACTGCACGACGGGAACGGGCTCAGCATCCGGGGCACCGCGATGCAGGACATCAGCCCCGGCGCCACCGTGCGGCTGGCGATCCGGCCCGAAGACCTGCGCGTCCTGCAACCAGACGACCCCGGCGACGGGTTGACCGTCATCCCCGGCACCACCGGAATCGTCGAATACCAGGGACGCGAGTACGCGGTCAACGTCGAAACCTCGGGGTTCATGCTGCACATCAGGTCGGAGACTGCCCCCGCGGCCGGGGCGCCGGTTCGCCTGGGGGTACGTCCAGAACGCGCACTGCTCTACCCCGCCGAACTCACCGAGCGTTCCGAAGTGGAAGCAGCGATCTCATGAGCCCGCCAACCAGGCCCAGGGCAGCGGCCAGCAGCGCCAGTCTGCGGCACCGCCTGGCCGAGCGCGGCATCGACCGGATGCTGTTGCTGCTGTTGCCCGCAGTGCTGTTCTCGCTGGCCATGTTCATTTATCCATTCATCTACGGGTTCGGGCTCACCCTGCAACCAACCGCAGCCACCCAGGAACGCTGGGGTGCGGGCATCTGGTCAAGCTATGTCGCCTTCTTCTCCGACCCGTTCATTTTCGAGTCCATCTGGCTGACCCTGCGACTGGCCCTGCCTGTCGCCCTGTTCAACGTGCTGGCCTCGATACCGGTGGCCTTCAAACTGCGCGGCAAGTTCCGTGGCAAGCGGATGCTCGACACCATGCTCGTGCTGCCCATCACCCTGGGCACCGTCATGACCGCACAGGGCCTGCTGATCTTCCTCGGCAGGCAGGGCTGGCTGAACAAGGCCCTGATCTCGCTGGGCATCATCGAGCGCCCACTGGTGCTGGTCATGAATTACTGGGGCGTGGTGTTCTCACTGGTGATCAGTGGCTTCCCGTTCGCCTTCCTGCTCATCTCGAGTTACCTGTCGGGCATCGACCCATCAATCGAGGCGGCAGCCCGCACCCTTGGAGCAAACCGGCTGCAGCGGCTGCGCTACATCCTGCTGCCATTGCTCGCCCCCGGGTTGGCCACCACCTTCATCCTCACCTTCGTGCTGGCCTTCTCGGTCTTCCCATCAGCCCGCCTGGTTGGTGACGCGATGGGCGAAACCCGGGTCATGGCACTGATGGCCTACCGCGCCTTCGGTGAACAGAACGACTACTCCATGGCATCGACGATCGCGATCATGATGGGCGTGGTGCAGTTGGTCGTGATCCTGTTGGTACTTGCTTGGCGTTCGTTGCTCTACAAGGGCTCGACAGGAGGTAAGGGATGATGGCGCAAACCAGCACCAGGACTGCGCGACGGCCGCGGGCCGTGCTGCCCGGTGACCGGCCACTGGTCGCCCAGCCCAGCACATGGTTCGTCTGGGCGGGCATGGCCACCTTTTTCATCTTCCTTGCAGGGATCATCCTGGGTGTGGTCGTCGACTCGTTCGGCAAGCCCTGGTTCGACACCTGGCTACCCGAGAACCTGAGTGTGCAATGGTACGCCCAGTCTTGGCGACGCTTCGGGTTGGGCAATGTCATCGGCGTCACGCTGGGTGTGGCTTTCACCACTGTCGCGGTGTCCATCCTGATCGGGGTGCCCACCGCCTATGCCCTTGCCCGGCGAAACTTCCCCTTCAAACGCGCGGTCATGCTGCTATTCCTGCTGCCGATCATGATCCCGCCGATCACCTACGGCATCCCGCTGGCCACGGTCATGTACAACTTCGGTCTGGGACGATCGATCATCGCGGTCATCCTGGTCAACCTGGTGCCTTCGGTGCCGTTCGTGATCATGACGATGACCCCGTTCATCGAGCAGATCAATCCATCCATCGAAAGCGCGGCCCGCATGCTGGGCGCCAGCACCACGGCAGTATTCACCAGGATCCTCGCTCCCCTGCTGGTGCCCGGCATCCTCGCGGCGTCCGTGCTGGTCCTGGTGCGAACCGTCGGAATGTTCGAGTTGACGTTCCTGGTCTCCGGGCCCGGCTCGGACACCCTGGTGGTTGCCATCTACCGCGCCATGACTGCATCTGGCGGCGGCGAGGCGCGCCAGCTGGTCTCTGCGATGGGCGTGCTGTACACGCTGACCATGTCGATCATCCTGATCATCGCGCTGCGGTTCGTGAACCCGACGCAGTTGGTTGCCCGGGTCAGGGACACCCCTGAGGAATGAAGGAGCACAACTTGGACACCACCACACAACCCGACCTGCGTGCCCTGGGTGATGACCTGTTGGCATTCGGGCGAGCCGCACAGGCTCCTGATGGGGCCTTCGGCTGGCTCGATCGGCAGGGCCGCCCGACACCCGGGATGCCCTGGCGGCTCTACGTCTGCTGCCGGATGACCTACGTCTACTCGCTGGCCGCGATGGCCGGACGGGGTGGCCGCGAACTGGCCGAGCACGGTATCCGGGGGTTGACCGGCATCTTCCAGGATGCCGAGGAGGGTGGCTGGTTCGCCGAGGTTGGTGAGTCCGGCCCCGTCAACGACACCAAGGCGGCCTATCCGCACTCATTTGTTGTGCTGGCCGCAGCCGCGGCCACGACCGCAGGCATCCAGCAGGCCCGCCAGCTGCTTGATGAGGCCCTGGCAGTGCAGGAGGAGCACTTCTGGGACGAGACGACGGGCCTGGTGGTCGAGCAGTGGGACCGCGGCTGGCGCCAACTGGACCCTTACCGTGGCCTCAACTCGAATATGCATACAGTCGAGGCGTACCTGGCGGCCTTCGACGCCACTGGTGAACGGAAGTGGCTGGATCGCGCAGCCCGGATCACCAACCGCGTCCTGGCCTGGGCCGCGGAGCACCAGGGGCGCATCCCCGAGCACTTCGACACCGATTGGCGCCCGCTGCTTGAACACAATGCCGAACACCGCGACGACCCTGTGCGTCCCTATGGCTCGACACCAGGCCACTGGTTCGAGTGGGCCAGGCTCGCCCTGCACCTGAGGGCCGGCCAGCATGACCTGGACGGTGCCGACGGTGGGCACCTGCTTCGGGCCGCGCGCAACCTGTTCAGCGATGGTGTCCGCGAGGCCTGGAATGTCGACGGCGAACCCGGGCTCATCTTCACCGTGGACTTCGCGGGCGAGCCAGTGGTACGCAAGCGGATGCACTGGGTGCATTGTGAGGCGATCGCTGCGGCCGAGGTGTTGGCCAAGGCCACCGGTGAGGTCGCCTATACCCGATGGGCCGACAGGTGGTGGCGGCACGCCAACCAGTTCTTCGTGGACACCGCTGGCGGCTCCTGGAACCACGAACTGGACGAGCTGAACCGTCCCAGCCAGACGATCAGGCCCGGCAAGGCCGACCTGTACCACGCCTACCAGGCGACCCTCTTCCGGGAGTTGCCGGTGCGGGCCTCGGTTGCCCGTGCGGTCGCTGAAGCGGCGGGTGCCTAACGATGGACCGCAGGCGCGGGTGATCATCGCCGCCTCAGCTTGCAGGGTAGGTTGGCCCCATGCTGGTGCTGCTCTCCCCTGCCAAGTCGCTCGATTACGAATCAAGGCTGGCCACACGCAAGTACTCCGAACCCAGGCTGCTTGATCATTCGGCACAGCTGATCGAGGTCCTGCGTGGCAAGCAGCCCGACCAGATCGCCTCATTGATGAACATCTCTGACGAACTGGCTGTACTGAATGTGGAGCGCTACCGGGATTTCGAGCTGCCGTTCACCCGGCAGAATGCCCGACCGGCGGCACTGGCCTTCGCTGGTGACGTCTACCAGGGCATGGCTGCCGGCTCGCGTTTCGGGGAGCGTGATTTCACCGAGGCCCAAAAGACGATCCGTATCCTGTCAGGTCTGTACGGCGTGCTGCGCCCGCTGGACCTGATCCAGCCCTACCGGCTGGAGATGGGCAGCCGGCTCAAGACCCCGGTCGGCAACGACCTGTACGACTTCTGGGCTGACACGGTCACCGAGCTGCTGGCTGCCGACCTGGCTGAATCGCCACAGCCGAACATCGTGCTGAACCTCGCCTCGCAGGAATACTTCGGCGTGATCAACCCGAAGCTGCTGGACGCCCCGATCATCTCGCCAAGGTTCGAAGAGATCACCGCAACAGGCAAGCGCCGGATGGTGTCGTTCTACGCCAAGCGGGCCCGCGGCATGATGGCCGGTTGGGCGGTCGTCAATCGAGTCCGTTCCGCTCGCAGGCTGCGCGACTTCGATGAGGACGGCTATGCCTATGACGAGCAGACCTCCTCGAAGTTGCAGCCGGTCTTCGTGCGTCAGGCCGCCTCGTGACCGACACCGAACCGAGTCGCGCCAGGCAGTACGTCACCCTGCACCCGCAGTCCCGGCCGGTCACCGAGATCGAGATCAAGCGCTCCCGGTTCATTGGTTACGCCTGCAGGGTCACCACTGAACAGCACGCGCGGGACTTCCTCGACGAGGTGCGCCAACAGCACCGGGAGGCGCGTCACGTTTGCCATGCCTTCGTGATCGGGCCCGACCGGGATATCCAGCGTTCCAGTGACGACGGCGAGCCGGGCGGCACCGCTGGCGCGCCCATCCTGAAGGCGATCACCAGCCGGCAGACCAGCCAGGCCGCCACCCAGCTGTCAGATGTGGTGGTTGCAGTGGTCCGCTACTTCGGCGGCGTCAAGCTGGGTGCTGGTGGGCTGGTGCAGGCCTATTCCGACAGCGCCGCACGCACCCTGGACGCCGCCCGGATGGTGCGCAGGATACGGATGCAGCAGCTCCGCGTGGCCATGCCGATCGCCGAGGCGGGCCGCATCGAGACCACGCTGCGGGCCCAGGGTATCCATCTCGAACCAACCAGCTATGCCGCTGATCACGCCCTGCTCACCATCGCGGTGCCAGATGACCCCGATGAACTGCGGTCGGCCAGTGACAGGCTGGCAGCGCTGTCAGCCGGACGGGCAGCGCCGCGCCACGGTGCCCTGGCCTGGGTCGACCTGGTTGGGACCTCCTGATATCCGGGAGAGCGGTTGGGCCCGGCCGGTCCCACGAAACCGCGCGTCCTGACGGGCCAGGGCCCGCGGGAGCCAGGCCCCCGCGATCGGAGAATGCGCATCAGCTGGATGCCCTGATCGCAAGAGCCGGTCGCTCCTGGCACGAACATGACACCATGGGTTGATGAAGAGCTTTGTCAAGACCGGTAGCCCGGGCCAGCTGGCCTGGGAGGCTGTCGGCCTGAGCTGGTTACGCGAGGCCAACGGTGCCCTCGTCGTGCCAGTGCTCGACCGCCAGGAAGGGCAACTGGTTACCCAGCGAATGGAGATCATCTCGGCCACGCCCAGCGCAGCTGCCGCATTCGGCCATGCGCTGGCAGCCACCCACGCGGCTGGGGCCCCCAGTTTCGGTGCCGCACCCGACGGTTGGGATCCGCACCAGCCCGGCTGGATCGGGGCCGCCGAACTTGCGCTCGGTGGCTACGGGAAGTGGGGTGAGTTCTATGCCGAACTTCGGGTACTGCCCCATGCGCATGCTGCCCACGCCCGTGGTGCGATATCCGGGGCCGGCCTCAAACTGATCGAACAGTTGTGTCAGCGATTGCGAGACGGCGAATTCGACGACGATCGCCCACCGGCCCGTATCCACGGTGACCTGTGGTCGGGCAACCTGCTGCCCACCGCCGACGGGCTGGTCATGATCGATCCGGCGGCGCACGGTGGCCATGGCGTGACCGACCTGGCGATGCTCGACCTGTTCGGCTATCCGCACCTGCGCACCATCCACGACGCCTACGCCGAGGCAGCCGACCTGCCCAGGGGGTGGCGGGCCAACCTCAGGCTGCACCAGCTGCACCCCCTGCTGGTTCATGCAGAACTGTTCGGCGGCAGCTATGGCGCAGAGGCCGCCGGGGTGGCGCATGCCTATGCCTAGCCACCGAGCCGGCCAACTGGTGCTGCTGCGACACGGGGAATCGACTTACAACGCCGAACAACGCTTCACCGGTTTGCTTGACGTACCGATGACCACCTACGGCATCCAGCAATGCCATGAGGCAGCCGACCTGCTGATCTCGGAGGGAATCCAGCCCGACCTGGTCGTCACCACCGGCCTGGAACGGGCATGGCGTACCGCAGAAGTGATCTGTCAGCGGATGGTGCTGCCCACTGCCGAGCGATGGTGGCGGTTGTGTGAACGTGATTACGGCTGGCTGACCAACCTGCCCAAGACCCTGGTGCGTCAAATGTTCGGTGACCAGGCCTTCTTCGAATGGCGACGCACCATCGACGGCAAACCGCCCACAGCGCCCGCTCCCCTGGTCAAGAGCTGGGGGGTACTGGCCCGCACCGCTGACGTGGGGCCGCTCCGTCCGGGGATGAGCGAATCATTGCGTGAAGTCATTGAGCGGGTCAGACCGGCCTGGCAGCAGTTGCGTGCCCAGATGCTGGCCGGCCGCCACGTACTGGTTTCCGCGCACGGCAACTCATTGCGAGCACTGTGCGCGCTCGTCGAGAACCTGGATGACCACCAGGTCGAAAAGCTGAACCTGCCCAGCGGCCAACCGATGGTCTACACCTTCATCGACGGGCAGGTCAGCGCCCGCTACCTGGATCCGTCCACGGCGCTCGCACGTGCGGCCGCCGTTGCTGCCGAGGGCGGCACCTGAGCAGTTGCTAGGGCGACACGTGGAAGAGCTCTGCGGGGCTCCCCTCAGCGAGTTTGATCACCATGGTGTCACCCC
>JBMNPP010000027.1:0-19993 GCA_050943675.1 Brooklawnia sp. | reverse complement strand
GCGGGGTCCCGACCAGCCAGATCATTCTCGAGACCCGGGCCGCCAGCACCTGGCAGAACCTCCAGTACAGTGCCCCGCTGGCGGCAGGTGCCGATGTGGTCAAGGTCGCATCGAATTCCCTGCACGCCTGGCGGGGACGCCGCTTCCTGCGCAGGCAGGATCCCGCGCTGGCCGCGCGGCTGGCGCCCGCCCACGATTACCGTTTCGGTGAACACTGGTGGCTGAAGACGCCGCTGGCCATCTACGAGGCCGTTGGGGCCTGGCGTGAGTGGCGTAACCCGCGGCTACCGGCCTGAGCCGCTGCCCTCACTCCTGCGGCAGGACAGCCACCTTCAGCCCGGCTCGTTCACGTACTGCCGTGATTGCCCCGTCCAGGTCGGTGAGCGGGAAGGTGTGGCTGACGATGTCGGCCACCGGCAGCAGCCCTGAACTGAGCAGTTCGACGGCCCGGACGACGTCCGCGCGCCGGGCGTTGGAACCGCCGGTCACGACCAGTTCGTTGTAGTGGATGATGTTCGGGTCGGTGATCGCGGTTGATCCCTTCGGGAAACCGGCAAAGTAGTTGACCCGTCCACCAATGGCTGCCAGTCGCAGGGCGACATTGGCCAGCTCGGTGTCGCCCACGGCAACCACCACTACGTCGACGCCGCGTCCCTCGGTGCGCCCCAGCACGAGGTCGACCAGTGCGTCACCTGTTTCGCTGACAGCCACCGCGCCCAACTGTTCGGCCATCTCGAGGCGGCCCGGGCGCCCGGAGGCGAAGATGCGGGTGGCGCCGGCCATCCGGGCGAGCGCGATGTGCAGCAGTCCGATCGGCCCGGTGCCCAGCACTGCGACCGAATCACCGGGGGACACGTTGACCTGGTGGGCCCCGTTGAGCACGCAGCTCAGCGGTTCGGCCAATGCCAGCAGGGTCGGGCTCAATTCGTTCGGCGTGAGTACGAGGTTGCCCTTGTCCATCGCGCGCTTGGGAACAAGCAGGTATTCGGCCATGCCGCCGTCGATCGCGTAACCGAACAGTTCAAGGTTTTCGCAAAGATGCTCTCGCCCATTGAGGCAGTTGATGCAGTGCTGGCAGCTGACCACGATCGAGCAGGTGGCCTGGCGCCCCATGTCGACGCCGGTGACCCCCTCGCCGACCGCCGCTACCCGCCCCGCGAACTCGTGCCCCATGATCACTCCGTGGCGCACCCCAGCGGTCTTGGCCCCGCTGATCAGCCGCAGGTCGGTGCCGCAGATCGTGTTCGCCTCGACCTTGAGCAGCACTTCACCGGGCCCGGGCTCGGGCACTGGCCGCCGCTCCAGTTTCAGATTGTCGATGCCATGCAAAACAGCCGCGTTCATCTCCATACCGCCGAAGCTACCCAACCCGTCCGCCCGCTGGGCCGATTGCGCAGCACCACTGCCAGCTCATGGCAAACCTCCAGCTATGCAGGTGTCGCGCGCTGTTCATATACGACAGCGCGCTACGCCTACGTAGCCTGCCGTTCGGTACTTGGGTCCAGAACGTCCACCGGCAGGTGAGTATCGAAGCCGTCGATCGAAACCGCGTTCCTGCGGCGCTGATAATCGCGCAGGCCATCGGGGCCCTTGTTGGTCGCATACTGTTCCAGCAGCGGACGGTCCCCAGTGAATTCGTAGGTCGGCACCCCGAAGCCGCAGGCAGTCATGGCCTGTTCAACCCTGACATCGAAAACCTGCCGCGCGCCCGGCAGCGGGGGAAACATGCCGACGAGCTGATCCCAGTCAGCATCTCCCGGCTGCACCATCCGCGCCCGCCCATACAGCCGCAGGATCCACGGCTTGGTGTCGAAGGAACAGAACATGATCGTCATCCGGGCATCCAGGCTGACATGGGCTGCGGTCTCGTTGCCCGAACCGGTCCCATTGAGCCAGGCGACCCGATTCGGGTCGAGCACCCTGAACGTGTCCAGCCCCTTCGGCGACATGTTGACCCGCCCAGTGGCGGCCGCGGTCGCGACGAAGTACAGGTGCTGACGCGCGATGAACTCGACCAGTTGGGGCTCAATGCTGTCGTAGAAGGTGGCCACCCCTCCAGTGTGCCCGCCCCGGCGTCGGATGGCCGGCCCGGATCTTTCGCACCTGCCGAACGTTCAGCTATGTGGGCGTCGTGAGCTGTCGTGTACGGCCAGGTCGCGACCCCCACGTAGTTCAGCGACGCAGCTACCGCTGTCGTGGGCTGGGTCGGGGCTTCAGCCGACGACGACTGCGGCGAACTCGCTGACGGGTAGTTGCATGGTTTGGGTTGTGCTCAGTGGGATTGTGCCGGTCTTGCCGAGTGCTTGCCAGGTGACTTCCCAGTTGGCGGTGGCGGTGAGGGTGTAGTCACCTTTTTGCATGTAGGCGTGTCCGCATGTCGAGGACGGCGTCAGTGGGTGGTATCCCGCTGGTCGTGGGGTGCCGGTGGTGCAGGAGGTGGTGTTGCCGTCTCCGAAGTCGAGTTGGATGCTCTTGCGGTGTGCGGTCATGGTGATCTGGATGCCGTCTTCGGTGACGCTGGTGTGGATGGGGGCTGGTTTGTCGGTGTAGAACCAGAGTGGGAGTCCGACTGCCAGTGCGTTCCATTTGTTGTCTGAGGGCTGCGGGTCGACCATGACTCCTGGTTCGGGGATCGTCAGCTTGGCGACTGCGCGTGCTGCGAATGGTGTTGGGTCGACGTCCGGGGTGTCTTCTTCTGTGATGTAGACGGGGAAGCAGAGTTCGGTGCGATCATCGGTTCCGGTGTCGACGTGGCCGGGGTTGAAGTCTCGGCAGAGTTGCCATTCGTCAGAGCCTGCTCGTTGCACCAGTTGGTAGTGGGCCCAGGGATCTTTGCCGGTCTCGCCCGCAGGGGTGTCAGCATCGAACCATGGCAGTTCTCCGACTTTAGGGACGCCCTCACCATTGAGGGTGGCGGTAGCCGTTGCTGTGGGCCCGGAACTGGAGGTACCGAGCTGCCCCCTGAGGCCCAGACCATCGCTTGGACTGCTTGGAGGTGAGTCCGCCGATGCGGGCTGTGACGCCAGGCCAATCAGGAGGACTGGGATTATCCAGGCGATCATTCGAAGGGGCATGCTTCGAGCACCTCGTACGAGTCGGCGTAAAATAGTTTGAGCACTCCATCGAAGTGCTTGAAATATAAGCGGATCACTGCAATCCCTCCTGGGGAAACGACGGCTCCGGACTCATTCACCAGGGGTGCATCAGTCGAGTCCTGGCACAGCCACAGGGCGACCTCGGAGCCGTATTGCTGTGCCTCTGGTGCTGGCTTCATGTCCAGTTCGACAATGGTGCCGGGCACCCCGCGCAAGCCCAGTGCCTGCACTTCTTCGTAGATGCCCACGCTGTGGTTGAGGAAGGGCTCTTCGAGGATGTCGTAGAACTGCGGCGGGTATTCCTCGTTCTGCTCATCAAGCAGGTAGCTATCCTCCAGTTCGGCCCATCGCCAGACCACGCGCTCGGCTTCGGCGTATAGGGCGTCCATGTCCGGGGTGGGTGTCGACACCGGCAGGACGGGACTGGGCGCCACCGGGGTGGCCGAGGGCTCAGGCGTTGCTGGGCCGCAGCCTGCCAGGCCAAGAGAGAGTGTCAGGGCGAGCAGTGTGGATGCCAAGTGAGTACGAGAGGGCAAGTCGACCTCCTGGTGGTGGGATTCAGACCGACAGGAACAACTATGCCTTCGACAAGGCGAAATGCACAATCCGGCTCTTGGTTTCTGTGGATAACTCATGAGATTCGGCCTGCTTGCGGGTAGAAACGCCGGTCGTGCGGGCGCGGCAGCGGCCGATACCGGCGATCGCCGAACGTTCAGCTACGTAGGCGTCGCGAGCTGTCGCATGTGAACAGCTCGCGACACCTACGTAGCTTAAGGATTGGTGACTGGCGCGAAGTTGCTCTCCTGGGCCCCGCAAGCCTGTCTGGCGCAGCACCCGGTAAGCGCGAGGGGCGGACGTGATAAGCCCGCCCCTGCTGTGTGGCAAACGATGTGAAGTGCAGCGATCACGCACGATCACGGCCAGACTGGACGCAATGGGCTGATCTCGGGGACGTGGAATCTTGCGATCCGAGGGGTCTTACAACGAGGAGGACACAGTGAAAGCAGCAGTATTTGCCGGGCCGGGCCAATTGGAGCTGCAAGACCTGCCCCAGCCACATGCAGAGGCGGGCGAGTTGGTGCTGAAGGTTGGCGCCAATACGGTGTGCGGCACCGATCGGCGCATCCTGCGGGGTGAGAAATCCGCGGGCATCGATATTGGTGTGGTGCTCGGCCACGAGATGAGCGGGCACGTCGTTGAAGTCGGCGAGGGGGTCGAGGGGTTCACCGAAGGAGACCTGGTAGGCGTGCTGCCCACCGTGCCGTGCGGGCGGTGCTACTTCTGCCAGCGCGATATGGAGAACATCTGCGCTGACCCGATGATCTTCGGTTACCGGCTGAACGGTGGTCTGGCCGAATACGTGCGGATCCCCGAGAGCGCGCTGCAGCGCGGTGGCGTCTACCGGATCGAGGCCGACCTGTCGGTATTCGAGGTGGCGCTGGCCGAGCCACTGGGCTGCGTTCTCAACGGGGCCCGGCAATACCGGCCATGGATCGGCGATACCGCAGTCGTCATCGGCGGCGGCCCGATCGGCCTGCTGCACACCCAGGTCTGCCGGGAGTTCGGGGCCACCAACGTCATCGTGTCCGACCTGTCGGCCTCACGGCTGGACTTTGCCACCCAGCTTGGCGCCACCCACACCGTCAACCCGAGCGAGGCCGACCTGCGCGAATTCGTGCTCGACGTGACCGGCGGCCTGGGTGCTGACATTGTCGTGATCGCCATCGGCGCCCCGGCACTGTTGCAGGACGGACTGAGCGTGGCGCGCAAGGGCGGCCACGTCAACGCCTTCGCGGGTTTCTCCAAGACCTCGATGTCGACGGTCGACCCGAACCTGATCCACTACGGCGAGCTGCACGTGACCGGTACATCGAATGCGCACCGCGCCGACCACGCGCTGGCGCTCGACCTGATCGCCGCCGGCAAGATCGACGTCAAGCCACTGCACACCCACACCTACCCGCTGTCCGACGTGATCGAGGCGATCGACTTCGTGGCCTCGGGTGAGGGTGTCAAGGTCGCGGTTGTGCCTGACTAGGATTCAGCGGACGCCCACGGCGTCGACTGCCCACTGGCCCAGGTCGACCACGCGGTTGCAGCGGGCCATCAGTTCGACGTCGTGGGTGATGACCAGCAACGGGACGGCCTGCTGGCCATCGTTGGCGGCCTGGGGGTCACCCAGCGTGGCGAACAGGTCGTCCAGCAACTCGTCGGCGGTCTCGCGGTCGAGGTGTTCGGTGGGCTCGTCCAGGATGACCAGGCCGGGCCGTTCAGCGGCCACCAGCACACGGGCCAGCGCGAGCCGCTGGGCCTCACCACCAGACAGCGTGGCGCCGTCCTCACCAACCACCCGCCCGGGATCAAGGTCGAGACCAGCCAGCCGCAGCGCCTGGGCCACCTGCTCATCGGTGGCGTCCTTGTTGCCGATCTTGACGTTCTCGGTGAGCGTCGAGGCAAAAATGTGCGAATCCTGCGCCAGGTAGCCGACCCGGCCAGGCACCTCCAGTTCGCCGCCGCGCACCGGGATCAGGCCCAGCACGGTGGCAGCGAGGGTGGTTTTGCCAAGACCCGAGGCGCCGACCAGTGCGACGGCCTCGCCGGGGGCGACCTCCAGGTCAACCCCCCGCAGGATCGGTTCGGCATCAGGCCAGCCGGCGTCCACACCACGCAACTGCAAACCGGCCACACCATCCTCGGAACCCGCCGTACGGTCACCCGAGCCGACCGGCTCGGCCTCCAGCACCTCCAGCACCCGGCCCAGCGACGTGCGGGCCCTGGTCAGGGTCTGGGCAGCCTTGGTGAAGTCAGCGAAGACCTCGTACAGCGCCAGCGGGACCAGCGCCAGGATCGCCAGGTTGCGGCCCAGCATGGCCCCGGACGCCACAGCCTGGCCGCCGATCACCAGCGCGGCAGCAACAGCAACCCCGATCGCGACCAGCTGGACTGAGGAGGCCACACCGCGCGTCCAGGCGCCGCGGGCCTCAGCCGAACGCAGCCGGCCATCAACCTGGCGCACCCGGGAAAGTGCGTCCGGTGCGACACCGTAGGCCACCAGGTCGGCGGCACCGCGGGCGGTCTGCCGCACCGTATCACCCAGTTCGCCGCGGGCCGGCACTGCGGCCTGGTCGGCGTCCAGGGACCAGCGCTGGGCCAGCCAGGGCATCACGATGCCAGCGATGATCGAGGTGACCAACAGCACCGCCGCGAACAGTGGGCTGAAGATCGTCAGGATCAGGGAGGTGCCCACCATCACCACGGCAGCAGAACAGAATGGCAGCACCACCCGCACCACCAGGTCGACGATGCCCTCGACGTCAGCGGTGATACGAACCAGCAAGTCGCCATGGCGGCGGCCCAGCAGTGTGGTGCGGCTCAGCTTGTCGTAGGTGATGAACCGCAGCGCGCTCTGCATCCGGAACGCCACGTCGTGGCCGACCAACCGTTCCAGGTAGCGGCCCACACCGCGCCCGATACCAAAGAACCGCACCAGGGCGGACGCGGCAGTCAGTTGCAGCACGTTCGGGTGCTCCGCGGCCCGGCTGAGCAGCCATGCCGACACCCCGGTCAGCGACACGGCGCACGCGGTCGCGAACACTGCCAGGGCGACCGCGATCAGTAGTCGGCGCACCCCATTGGGTACCTGGGCCAGCAGCCGCCGCACCAGGGCGATGACATCGCGCATCGGCGTCATGAGGTCTCCTCCGTTCCGGACACTGCCGCGTAAACCGGGGCTTCTTGCGCACCGGCAGCCGGCGCGGGCACGATCGAAACCATCTCATCGGCGGTCTGCAGCAGGGCGGTCCGGTGGCTCACCACCACCGCACCAGCGCCGGTTGACTGCACTGCAGCGATCGCGGTGGCCTCGGTGGCCTGGTCCAGGCCCGCAGTGGGCTCGTCCAGCACCAGCAGTCGGGCCCCACCGAACCTGATCCGGAGCAACGCCCGGGCCAACGCCACCCGGCGGCGCTCGCCAGCAGACAGGCCCTCACCGTCATCTGCGATCGGGCGGTTGGCGTCAAGGTCGTGGCCGCCGGCGCGGTCCAGCGCCTCACGCACCTGCTCGTCGGTGGCCTGCGCGTGGCCCATCCGCACATTGGACGCGATGGTGCCGCGCATCATGCCCGGGCTCTGACCCACCCATGCCAATTGCCGGCGCCAGGCGTCCAGGTCGAGGCTGAGCAGGTCGATGCCTTCCACCAGGACCCGGCCCGAGGTGGGGGCGATGAAACCCATCAACACAGCGAGCGCGGTGGACTTGCCGGCACCGGAGCGTCCCACCAGGGCGACGACCTCACCGGGCCGGATCACGCAGGACAATTCGTGCAGTGATGGCCGGTCGGCGCCGGGGAAATGAACTGAGACATTGTCGAAGACGATCTCTGCGCTGGTCAGGTCAGGCGGGGTCAGGGTGCCACCGGGTGCCTGCTCGGCCGCCTCAATGATGTCCAGGGCAGCCGATGCGGCCGTGGTGCCATCGACAGAGTCGTGGAAGTGCACGCCCACCTGGCGCACCGGCAGGTACGCCTCGGGCGCGAGGATCAGGATGAATAGCGCTGGGGTAAGGCCGAGTTGGCCCGACACCACCAGCGTGACGCCGATGTAGACCGCGACCAGGGCCACCGACAGGGTGGCCAGCAGTTCGAGCACGCCACCGGACAGGAAGGCGATCCGCAGGGTCTTCAGGGTTTCGCTGCGGGAGGCCTCCTCGGTGTCGCGCAGCCCGCCCCGCTGGGCGCGGGCCCGGCCGAAGACCTGCAGGGTGGGCAGGCCCTGGATGAGGTCTGAGAAGTGGTTGGCCAGCCGGCGCTGGAACTTGAACCGCCGGGTGACCTGCTCACGGGTGGTGATACCGATCAGCACCATGAACAGTGGGATCAGTGGCAGGGTGGCGGCCATGATGCCGGCCGATCCCCAATCCTGGGTGGCGACCATGATGATCATCAGGATGGGGATGACTGCTGCCATCAACAGCTGGGGCAGGTACTTGGAGAAGTAGCCGTCCAGCGCATCCAGCCCGGTGGTGGCCAGTTGGATCAGGTAGGAGGACGTGGTCTTGCTGTCGACCGGCATCTTGAGCCGGGCAGCCATCAGGTCCTGACGGAGCTGTGACTTCACAGCGGCCGAGGCCCGGTGGGCCAGCCACTGGTTCAGCCAGGCGAGCAGGCCACGCAGGGCGAAGATCACCAGCACCCCGGCGACGTACCAGCCCAGCGAGGGCAGCGGTCCGTCGAAGTTGGTGGAGCCGGCATCGAAGATGCCACCTACTGCATGGGCGATCAGCCAGGCCTGGGCGATGATGCAGATCGCGTTCAGGGTGCCAGCCGCCGCAACGGCGACCAGGAAACCCCTGGTCGCCGTTGCGCGTTGCAGCAATCGCTTATCGAGCGGTGCAGCCAAGCTCAGTTCCCTGAACTCACGGCTGCGGCGGCCACCTGGCTCGGTTCTGGCGGCATATTCGCGGTGCTGATCCGCCGGCGGAATACCGAGTAGCTCCAGATGGTGTAGCCGAGCACGACCGGGACACCGATCAGTGCGGCGATGCTCATCAAGTTGAGCGTCTTGGCCGAGCTGGCTGCGATCCACATGTCGAATGCCGTGCCTTCCTGCGGGAAGAACCCGAGGGTGCCGAACATCTTGATGAAGTGGCTGGCGAACAGCGCCACGATCGCGAGGCCGGTGCCGAAGAATGCCAGGTTCTCACGCTGCTGGACACCCTGTTCGCTGTGCATGAGGATCGCGAAGGCGAGCGCCACGACGCCCAGTGCCCCGACGATCCACATCGCCAGTGTCGCCCCGGAACCCATGTTCGGGTTGTCCGAGACCGGGTAGACCAGGTTGCCGATGACGATAAAGGCAGCCAGCAGGGCCAGTGCGACCGGACCGAGGGTCTTGACCACCCGGTTTGCGTTCTCGCGGACGATCCCTGCGGTCTTGAGGCAGAGGAAGACCGCACCGTGCACCATGAACAACACCACCGACAGCACGCCGCCCAGTAGCGCGAACGGGCTGAACAGTGACCAGAAGCTCTGCGTCATGTGCGGCGGATCGCCAGCCACGGGCATGCCGATCCACATGTTCGCAAAGCCGATGCCGAGCACCAGCGAGACGATGAACGAACCGATGGTGGAGGTCCAGTCGAAGGTGTCGCGCCAGTTGTCGTCCGGCATCAGCGCGCGGTACTCGAAGGAGACACCGCGGATGATCAGGCCGAGCAGCACCAGCAACAACGGTAGGTAGAGCCCTGAGAACATCGTTGCGTACCACCCCGGGAAGGCCGCAAACATCGCGCCTCCTGCGGTGAGTAGCCAGACCTCGTTGCCGTCCCAGGTGGGTCCGATCGAGTTGATCATGACCCGGCGTTGTGTCGGGTCCTTCCCGATCACCGGGTAGAGCATGGCGACACCGAAGTCGAAGCCCTCGAAGAAGAAGAATCCAACCCACAACACTGCGATGAGTAGGAACCAAATGATAATCAGCTGGTCATGTGACATGTTGAGTATCTCCTGGCTCAGTAGGCGAAGGTGAGAGGAGCATCAGCATCCTTGCTCACCACCGGCGGCTTGACGTCGGGCAGGCCCAGCGCGATGTAGCGGAAGAACATCTTCAGCACAATCACCGCGATGATGGCGTAGACAGCGGTGTAGGCGATGGTACTGAACAGCACCTCGCCGGCACTGACATTGGGCGAGTTGGCTGTCCAGGTGGGCAGCACACCCATCACGATCCACGGCTGGCGTCCCATCTCGGCCAGGATCCAGCCGAACGAGTTGGCGAACAGCGGCATGAATGGCAGGAAACCCATGCTGTACTTCCAGAACTTGTTCGCCGGTGGTGCCTTGTTGCCACGGGTGAACCACAGGATCAGCGCGGCCAGACCCATCGACAGGAAGCCCAGGCCCATCATCAGCCGGAAGCTGTAGAAGGTGACCATGACGTTGGGCACCGGGTCGACGCCCAGTTGCTCCAGTTCGCTGGCGAAGCCGCGTTGCAGTTCGACCTGGCTGCCATCAATGGCCTTGAATCCCTCGTTGAGGTATTCGTGGGTCAGGTCGGTCACACCCTTGACCTCGGCGGACGGGTCGTTGAAGGCCAGCACGCTCAGGATGTAGGGCACCTCCCAGCTCCACACCCGGGTGACCTCGCTGATCCCATCGGAATTGCGTTCCTGGGTGTAGATACCCACGATCGCGAAACCTGCCTCGGTGGCGGTCTCCAGGTGACCCTCGGAGGCTGCCAGCTTCATCGGCTGGAGTTTCGCCTCGATCTGGGCCTGGTAGTGGCCGGAGGCCAGCACGCCGATGGAGGCGACCAGGAGCACCCAGGCGCCCATGCGGGCCGACTTGCGGTAGACGTCGGCGTCGGGGTCGACGGTGCCCTCGGGGGCAGCCTTGACGACCTGTGCCAGCTTCCAGGTGCAGATGCCGGCCAGCAGGCCACCAGCGGTCATGAAGGCCGCAGGCAGCACGTGGGTGATCATCCCGATGAAGAACGGGTTGGTCAGCAGTGCGCCGAAATCGGTGAGTTCCGCGCGGCCGTTCTCGTAGTGCGCACCCACCGGGTGCTGCATGAAGGCGTTCGCGGCCAGGATGAAGGCGGCCGAGAGCGTCGCACCAGTGGCGGTGAGGTACATCATCAGGTTGTGTACCGGGCGCGACAGTTTGTCCCAACCGAAGATCCAGAGACCGATGAAGGTCGATTCCAGGAAGAAGGCGACCAACGCCTCCAGGGCGAGGGGGGCGCCAAAGATGTCACCTACGAAGCGGGAGTACTCTGACCAGTTCATACCGAACTGGAACTCCTGCACGATGCCGGTTACGACCCCCGCGGCAAAGTTGATCAAGAAGAGCTTCGAAAAGAATTTCGTCATGCGCAACCATTGATCGTCCTTCGTGCGTAACCACCTTGTCTCCATCACGGCGACCAGCCAGCCACTGCCGATCGTGATGGGCACGAAGAAGAAATGGTAGACAGTCGTAATACCGAACTGCCAACGCGCCAATACTTGTGCGTCCATGGCCGGAACGCTACACCCAAATGACCCTGATCCGCCAACTTTCAATACCACCCGGGGTATCCGCCAGATTTTCCATGTGGTAAAGAGGGATTCTTTTGCTCGTCGGGGCCTCATAGGCTGGGGCAATGGCCGACCATCTGAAACCAATCATTGAGGACTGGGCCTCGGCGCTCGCGATCGTGGCCCACCCCGACGACCTGGAGTACGGCACCGCTGCTGCCGTCGCACGCTGGACTGGCCAGGGCAAGAAGGTCAGCTACCTGCTGGTCACCCGCGGTGAGGCGGGTATCGATTCGGTTCCGCCGGTCGAGGCAGGTCCGCTGCGCGTCCAGGAACAGATCGATGGGGCAAGACTGGTGGGGGTGGACGAGGTGGAGTTCCTCGACTACCCCGACGGCATGGTCACCTACAGCCTCGAACTGCGCCGCGACATCGCCCGGGCGGTGCGCCGGCACCGCCCTGATGTGGTCATCACCGGCAACCACCACTCGATGTGGGGGCCGGGCATGCCGAACCAGGCAGACCACATCGCGGTCGGGCGGGCAGTGCTGGACGGGGTGCGTGATGCCGCCAACAGGTGGGTCTTCGTCGAACTGCTGGACGAGGGTCTGCAGCCCTGGTCGGCCGACTGGTTCTTCAGCGCCTCCAGCCCGAAATCGGATCACTTCGTCGAGGTGACCGAAAACTTCGCCGCCGGTGTCGCATCGCTGGCAGCCCACAAGGCATACCTGGAGGGGTTGGGGGAGCATCCGATGAGTGACCCTGAGCGTTTCCTGGCGGGGATGGCCGAGCAGGTCGGTGCGCAGGCGGGTGTGGCCAGGGCGGTGGCCTTCGAGGTCTACCGGCTCTGAGGGAGCCCGCTTGAACACTGTTGGGGACGCGACTTGAACAGTGTTAGAGTGCGCACCACCTCAACGAAAGGCCCGACCATGCAGACCGTGCAGTCGCAGGTGCGTGTGCAACCGGCCCGTGACCTGGCCCTGATCGCTGTCTTCGCCGGCGTCACGGCTGCGCTCGGCTTGATCCCGCCCCTCTACCTGCCCATCTCGCCGGTACCCATCACCGCCCAGTCACTGGGGCCGATCCTGGCAGGTGCCGTGCTGGGTGGCCGCCGCGGTGGTGCCTCCCAACTGCTCTTCCTGGCCCTGGTCGGGCTTGGTCTGCCGCTGCTGGCCGGTGGCCGCGGTGGGCTGGCCCCCTTCGTCGGCCCGACGTGGGGATTCCTGGTCGGGTGGCCGATCATCGCAGCCCTCATCGGCTGGGCGACCAGCCGCTTCATCGGCTCACCCTATGTGGCCTGGCTGGGCGTCGCGGTCAACATGGTCGGCGGCATGCTGGTGCTGTACGCCATCGGCATCCCCGGCATGATGCTGGTCGCCCAGCTCAGCCTGGGGCAAGCCATCCTGGCCAACGCCCCCTACCTGGTCGGCGACATCATCAAGTGCGTCATCGCCGCGCTGGTCGCCAAGGGCGTACACGCCTCGGTGCCCGGGCTGTTGCCAGATCGCAGCGGTCGCTAACTTGGACGCCATGGTTCGCATCGACGTCGAGCACGTCAGCCACGTCTACGGCTCCGGCCCGTTGGCGCGACGGGTGCTGGAGGGTATCGATGTCACCCTGACCGAGCGCCGCATCGGCGTGATCGGTCACAACGGCTCCGGCAAGTCGACCTTCGTCCGGATGCTCAACGCCCTGCTGCTGCCCAGCCAGGGCCGCGTGCGCGTGGCCGGACTGGATACCCGCCGCGAGGCCAACCAGGTGCGCCGGTTGGCCGGCTTCCTGTTCACCGACCCGGATAACCAGATCATCATGCCCACCGTCGCCGAGGACGTCGCCTTCGGGCTGCGCAAGTCAGGGCTGAGTCGTCCCCAGGTCGCCGAGAAGGTGGACGCCGTGCTGGCCCACTACGGGCTGGCTGGCCACCGCGACCATCCCGCACACCTGTTGTCCGGTGGGCAGAAGCAGTTGCTGGCCCTGGCGGCGGTGCTCATCACCGACCCGCAGTTGATCATCATGGACGAGCCAACCACCCTGCTCGACCTGCGCAATGCCCGGATGATCGGGCAGGTGATCGCCGAACTTCCGCAAACGGTGGTGCTGGCCACCCACCACCTCGACCTGCTCGACGAATTCGACCGGGTACTGGTTTTCGACGGGGGCCGGCTGGTTGCCGACGCAGCCCCCGCCCAGGCTGTCGCCCATTACCGCGACTTGATGAGGGTCTGAGGGGGCGGCCGTGGCCATCGGCGCCAACACCCTGGGCCTGTTCCGGCCCGGCAGTTCAGTGGTGCACCGGGCCCCGCCAGCGGCCAAGCTGCTCGCGCTGCTCGGGCTGGGTATCGCATCGGCCTGGCTGCAGCAGCGTTGGTGGGCGGTGCTGATCGCACTCGGTGGGGTGCTGGTCGGCTACCTGGCGGCCGGGTTCTCGGCCTGGTTGATGCTCCGGCAGTTGCGGCCCATGGCCTTCATCCTGCTGTTCACTGCGGCGATGCACGTGTGGGTCGCCGATTGGCAGCGGGCCGTTGCGGTGGCCACGATGATCGCTGCCCTGGTCGCGATGGCAGCCCTGATCACCCTGACCACCCCGATGACAGCCCTGGTCGACGTGCTGGTGCGTGCTGCGGGCCCGTTGCGCCGGTTCGGGGTCGACCCCGAACGGGTGGGGTTGATCCTGTTGCTGGGGGTGCGTTGCGTCCCGGTGGTCACCGGTATCGCCAGCCAGGTGCGTCAGGCCCAGATCGCCCGGGGTGCTGCCCGCAGCTATCGAGCCTTTGCGGTGCCGCTGCTGGTGCGTGCGATCAGGGACGCCGAGGCGATCGGTGAGGCGCTGGTTGCCCGTGGTTTCGCCGAATGAGCCGCTAATTCGTCGGTGAGGTGCCCAGGGTGACGAAGCCCTCGCGTGGTGTGCCGGCCTCATCGGTCCAGGCCAACTCGAGGGTCTCGCCCGGGTCGCTTGATTCCAGCAGCTTCAGCAGGTCGCTGGCCGTGCTGATCTGGACGCCCCGGAAGCTGGTGATCGTCGACCCCGTGGTCAGGCCGGCCCGGGCGGCCGGCGAATCGTCGAGGATCGAGGTGGCCACGGGCACGTTGTCGCCTCCGATGGTGATGCCCAGCCACGGGCCCGGCCCGACGCGGGTCTGCTCGGACTGGCGTTCGTTGATGATGTCGTCGGCGATCTGCATGGCGGTGCCGATGGGGATGGAGTAGGTGACCATGGCATGGCTGACCTCGTCGCTGCCGGCGCTGGTGACCCCGATCACCCGGTCTGCCGCGTCGAAGGTCGGTCCACCGGAGTAGCCGGGGACAGCGCCTGCCGAGGATTCGATGAGACCCTCGAGCAGGTCGACGCCGTAGCCGCCGAATACCGAGGGCAGCCTGATCGCGGCGTCCAGCTGGGTCACCCCGCCGGTTGAGGCCACCAACCGGCCCCGGCCGTTCGCGTTGCCCACCGCAGTCACCTGGTCGCCGACAGCGACCGGGCCATCACCCAGCGGCGCGATGGGTAGGCCGGAGGCGCCGGCCAGCTGCAGCACTGCCACGTCCTGCCAGGCGTTGCGGCCCAGCAGCGTCGCGCCGTAACGGGCACCCCCGTCGGCGGTCTCGACGACCAGTTCGGTGGTGTCAGCCACCACGTGGTAATTGGTCAGCACCAGCCCGGATTCAGTGAGGATGATGCCGCTGCCAGCCGATGTGCCAGTGGCTGTTTCGCCATTGACCAGCACCACCCCCGTGCTCAGCGCTGCGGTGACCTCGGCTTCGTGGCTGGGGACCGGGTCGTTCAGCACCGGGGCCTGGGGGACCGGCCTGGGCCCCGAGATCTCGCGCATCGTCTTGTTGCCGATGCCACCGAGCACCTGGAAGACCAGCGCGACGGCGAGCAAGAGGGTGACCACGACGGTGACCGGCGCGGCCAGGCCCTGCTTGCGTGGCGCAGGTTGTGGCCGGTAATAGGCGCCGCGGGGCGCCGTTACCTGCGACGGTGTACCCCAACCGGGTGGCGTCGGGGTGGGCGTCCAGGCGGGTTGTGTGCGCTGCTGCCAGCCCGGCATGGGGGTGGGCCGGGGCTGGGCGGGAGGAAGGAATGCGGGCCCGACCGGTGGTGTATCCGGGCGCCAGGGCTGCTGCGGCTGGGTCATTTCGGGCCTCTCGGGGTTTCCCTCCAAGGGTATCCGCCGGCGGCCGGAGCGCAATCCAGCGCAAGTGCTGGTCTGGCGGTGCCTCAGGGGCGTCCGGTGGTCGAGGTCCGGGTCACCAGCACCGGGTCCAGCACGATCTCCTGGTGCTCGTGACCGGGTTTGTGCTCGTCCTCGATCAGACCGACCGTCAACTCGCCGATTCGGCGCTCATGTTGCTGCACAGTGCTGAGCGGGACGATCGTGCTGCGTGCGAACTCGAGGTCGTCGTAGCCGATCACCGCGATGTCCTCGGGGACACGCAGCCTGCCCTGCGTGGCCAATGCGTGCAGCACGCCGATGCTGACCAGGTCGCTGGTGGTGAAGATGCCATCGGGACGCTCACTTGCGGGCCGGGCCATGAGTTCTTCGGCGATCAAGTGGCCCACCGGGATGGAGGAGCGGGTGATCGTGACCAGTTCAACAACCACCCCTGGATGTTGCTGGGCGGCATCCAGGGCGCCCCGCCAGCGTTCCTGGGCGTTGCGGAATCCGGTGGCGACCACGGCGATGTGCCGTTTGCCGACTGCGATCAGGTGCTCGGCGGCCAGCCTGCCACCGGCCACATCATCGGTCCAGACCGCGCACAACCGGTGTTCCGGGTCGTGGGCCGCAGCCAGTACCACCGGGGTGCCCTGGGCGCTGGTCATGACCTCTGCGGTCAGGTCGTCGGTGTTGGGTACCACGATCACTCCGCGTGCCCGGTGCTGGGCGAATACCGACAGGTAGCGGGAGGCGCGCTCGGCGACCCCGAAGCTGTTGGCGGTCATCACATGCAGGTCGCGGTTCTCGGCCTCGGCAATAACCCCGTGCGCCAGGTTCGAGTAGAACGGGTTGTTCGGGTGTGGCAGCAGGAAACCCAGCAGGGTTGAGGTGCCCACCTTGAGCTGGCGTGCGGCGTGATTCGGTACATAGCCGAGGGTCTCTATCGCTTCCTCGACGGCACGCCGGCGCTTCTCCGAGACCCGTTCGGGGCGATTCAGGACGTGCGAAACGGTCCCGACCGACACACCGGCAAGCTTGGCCACATCTTTGGTGCCAACCCTGATTCCACGCGCTGACATGGCCGTAGTACATCACTACTTTGCAAAAGATGCACATCGTCGGAGCCGCCCGGCTGCAAAGGATGCACAGAAATTGACGGTCAAATCCGGTGAATCCCGTAGCCGCCATTCGGCATGCCAACAATCCGGGCAGGCACCAATCAATTGTTGGTGCCCGCCCGGATGCAGTGGTTGCTCAGCGGAAGTCGGTCTGGCGTCCGATCGTGCCGACCAACTGCTCCCGGTAGGACGGGGCAGTCATGCGGTCGAGCTCGTCCTGGGCGTCGGTGAGCCGGGCGTCCAGGTCGAGGCGCTCGGCCACGGTGGAGTTGTCGAGCCCTTCAGCGAATGCCTGCAGACGCGCCAGCCCGGCCTGCTGGTGTTCGAGGTCGGCCGTGCGCTTGGCGTCGAGCCGCGCGGCGTACCAGTCGCTGGCCAGCACTGATTCACGGGTGAACAGTTCACGGAACTCGGGGCTGCCCAGCGTCCAGCCCTCGGCGGTCTTCCCGTTGGCCATGATCTCCAGCAGGCCACGCAGCGGCGGAACGGCCAGCTCGATGCCGCCGTCGTCGAAGTAGGCCTGCGCGACCCTCTGGTGGGTAGTCACGATGACGTCCATCGACTCGGCGAAGATCGCCGTGTCCTGCAGTTCCGGACGCAGCATCTCGTCGGTGAAGACCACGTTCGGGTGCAGGAACACCCGGCCGAAGTAGGTCGAGGCGAAGCGCTCATTCATCCGGTAGCCAAGCCTGGAGGCCAGCACTGTGCGTCCCTCGAACTCGAAGTCCTCCATCTTTTCGAGGTAGCCGTCGGCGATCAGGTTGGAGGCGCGCCGCTCATCTGGCCACATGCGGCTGAACAGCTCGGGCACCAGCATCGAGATGTCGTGGTCGACGCGGACCTTCGGGCCGATATAGCCCGCCGAACTGAGCCAGCCGTCGTAGCCGGTCAGCACATAGGACAGGAAGTTGGCGTTCAGGTCGACGATCGGTGGCATCGCGTTGAACGGTCCCTTGGTCAGTGCGCCCTCGGAACCGGCACCGGTCGTCGATGGCGACTTGCCGGTCATCGAGCTGATGAACTCCATGAACAGTTCGGGCAGCTCCATGTAGTGCAGCGGGTTGTACGCGCACAGCGGCGGCACACCGGTTTCCTTCGGGTTGTTTCGGCGTCCTGCTGCCACCACATCCACCGGCATCGGGGCGAACCTGCCGGTCGACGGCAGCTTGCGCACCAGGTCGCAGGCCAGTTGCGAGGCCACGGTCACCTTCGGGTTTGCCACATCGGGGCGTACCTGCAGGTAGCGCGGGTTCTTCGACGGTTTGCCGTTGACCAGGCGCGGCTGGTCGGAGGCGATCCAGTAGCGCGGCGATTCGTCCTCGCCCATCGCGGCCACCTGGCGGATGAGGTTCTCCATTGGCTGGGTGTACTCGCTGAATGCCTGGGCATTCTGCATCAGCTCGCGGGCTGCCTGGTGGGTGAGCGGCTCGAAGTTCGAGATGAACGTGGATGCCCCCGACAGGTCCTTCTCGGCCTGCTTGTCGTAGCCGCGGTGGATGGCGTCGTCGGGACGCTGGAAGAGCAACTGTTCGCAGTTCTGGACGTACTTGCGCGGCAGGTTCTCCTGGTTGGCGAAACCGGCAGGGGCGTCCATGCCAGGGGTGGCCACTGTCGAGGCCGTGATGTCGTCCTCGGTCTGCACCTTGATCGCGGGGCTGAAGTCGGGACGCAGGCTGAACAATCGCCATGAACCGTCCTCCTGGAAGCCGACGCGCAGGTGGTTGGTGATGATCTTGTCGCCATCCAGGCGTACCGCGTTGCCGGGCCGGCCGTTCATGATGCCGACGCTGAAGTGCTCGCGCCAGTTGTCGCCCCATTCAGGCTTGTAGAAGCGCTTGACAGTGAACAGGAGTTCCTTGGTGTGCGCCGGTATCGACCGCAGGAAGTGGTTGTAGTCGTCGTTGTATTCGCTGCGTGGGGTGAGCAGCTTGATGACCGAGCCCAGGCTGCGGCGGTCGGACAGGATCGGGCGCCGGTCCTTGCCATTGCGTTCGGGGTCGAGGAAACGATCGGAGTAATCGGAATCGAGCAGCCGTTGCACGTGCCGGATGTCGTCGTCGAACTCGGCGGTATAGGAATTGCCGAAGACGAAGGCGTCGGTCAGCGACTTGCTGATCTCGGACTTGCCGCCGCCCGAGACGGTGGCCGGCTTGTGGCACTGGGTCGGGATGGGCGAGACGCCGATCAGGTGCCACTGGGTGTGGTCCGATTCGCGGTGCTTGGCGTAAACCCGGTAGCCGTATGGGGTGATGTAGACCTTGCCGGTGCGCAGCTTGATCGTCTGGACGTCCTCGCCATCGGGCCAGGTGATGGTCTGCTTGCGCATCGAATAGGTTGCGCCACCCGGCACCAGGACCAGGAAGTCGTGCTTCTTGTCCAGCGCATATCCCTCGGGCTGCAACTCGAAGCGTTCCGGGTCGCGGGCGATGACGTCCTCGATCCGGTAGTCGGCCGGGGTGTACTCGTCAATGAATTCCTGGCCGATGTTGTAGGCCGGGAAGACGATCGCGCCACCGGCGTGCTCCTCTTCTGCGCAACCGAGCAGGTTCGCCGCATACGACAGCTGCGTCTTCACTTCCTTCTTGCAGTAGCCGAAGTAGTTGTCGGCGATGATCGTGACCATCACGCCGCGCTCGTCGCGGGCGCAGACTTTGAATGCCTGGCCACCGTTGTACAGCTCATCGGCGTCCTGCCAGCACTGGCCGTCGCGCCGTTCCCGTTCTGATGCCTGGTCGTAGTGCGGCATGCCCAGCGACTTCTTGGTCACCTTGGTCAGGTGTGGGGCCAGGATCACGCAGCCGGTGTGGCCCGACCAGTGCGTCGGGTCGAGTGCAGCATCGTTCTCGGGCAGCAGCGGGTCGCCGGCGTTGCCGAAGATGCCCTCGACGAAGTCGAGGTTGCACACCAGGCCACCGGGCACGATGAAGCGGGTCTCCATGGTCTTCGCCGGGCCGCGGCCGGGCACCTCGGGTACCACCAGCGGGCGCATGTACAGCGAGACGAAGCAGGCCGCCGGCTCTGCCTGGTTGGCGGTGTAGGGCAGCACCATGTCGGCATGGGGTGCCTGGAAGGCCAGCTCGAGCAATTGGGCGTAGACATCCTTGCGGACGATGATCTTGTCGTCGGGGATCGGCAGGCCACCCTCGGCGATGTGGAAGACACCGGCGGTGGTGCGCCGGTCGTTGGCCGGGTTGTGCAGCACGCCATTCGCCAGGCGATAGCTGGACAGCAGTGGTGAATGGAACTCGTCACCGTCGGCCGGCAGGCTCATACCGCGGGCCAGGCCCGGTTGGTCACAGGTGAGGGTGGCGGTTGGCAGCCGGGGCTGGACTACTGCATCGGCGAGGTAGTCGTCCAGGAACTCCTGGATCCGCTGGTCGGCAGGGCACAGCCGCACGGCGAGTCGACGGGAGAGCTCACGCTGGCGGGCCAGCAGGGGCTCGACCAGGCCGATCTCGCCGTCAGCGCCCTCGGCGCGGGGCTGCTCCAGCAGGGCCAGGCGGAGGTTGATAGCGGCGTTTATGTCAGAGGTGGCCATGCGCCCAAGTTTTACAGATGGGCCCCGCCAAATGGCAGGTACGCCCCAACTTCGACCGCTGGGCGCAGATG
>JBMNPP010000026.1:0-20086 GCA_050943675.1 Brooklawnia sp. | reverse complement strand
GCCCGCAGCGACATCGCTATCCCGCGTGGCAGCCAGCCTGTCACCGTCCGTCACGCGCCCATCGCCTGGCACCGTTTCGCTGCCGACACGTTCAGCATCGGACGCGGCGAGCACCCACTGCCGGGCGGGTTGTCCATTGGCCTATATACCGCTGAGCGCACCCTGATCGACCTGTTCCGGCTACGGCATGCCTGGGGCAGCGATCTCGCCGTCGGTGCACTCAAGCGCTGGTTGCGTGAGCGCGGCAACAGTCCCGCAACGCTGCTGATGCTCGCCGAGCACTTCCCGAAGGCGCGCCCCGCGATCCAGCAGGCACTGGAGGTGCTGCTTTGAGCCCAAGCCCACAGCACGGCACCCCGGCAGGCGACGCAACCATCGCCATTCGAGGGCTTGCACGGCGAACTGGCCAGGACGTGCAGGAACTAATGACGCTCTACGCGCTCGAAGGGCTGCTGGCGCGGATCGCGCACGCCGAGAACCGAGACGACTTCGTGCTCAAGGGCGGCGTACTGCTCGCCGCGTTCGCCGCGCGTCGCCCCACGAAGGACATCGACCTACAAGCCAACCGACTCACCGGCGACCACGAGGAGGTCGCCGAACGCGTCCGGGCCATCGCATCGCTGGATGTCGGTGATGGCCTCGTGTTCGATCCGGCCAGCGTCACCGCGACGACGATCCGTGACGAAGACGCGTACGCCGGAGTGAGGGTCAAGCTCACCGCGATGCTTGGCACGGCACGGCTGAGGATCGGGATCGACGTTAACTTTGGCGACCCGATCTGGCCCGCCCCTCGTCTCGTCGATCTTCCCCGTGTAGCTCCGCTTGGGCTGCCACCCGTGACCCTGCTCGGCTACCCGCTGACGATGGTGCTCGCCGAGAAGGTCGTCACGGCCATCGACCGCGGCATCGCCAACACCCGCTGGCGCGACTTCGCCGACGTGTGCACGCTGACCCAGCTCCACCCGGTCGATGCTGGTGAGTTCCACAAGTCGATGGAGACCGTCGCCGCGTACCGCAAAGTCACGCTGACGCCGCTGTTGCCCGCGCTCGCCCCGATGGGTCAGCAGGCGCAGCAAAAGTACCGCGCCTGGCGCAACCGTTCCCACCGCGAAGATGAACTGCCCGAGGTGTTCGCCGACGTGCTCGCTGCAGTCGCCGGTTTTGCCGACCCCGTACTGTCCGGGTCGGCGAAAGGACAATGGAACCCCGCGTCGAGGACCTGGGAGTGAGCAACCAGGAACAACGCTCTACGCGTCCTGGCCTCGGCACGTTGCTCGAAGGTGCAGCAGGGGGCGTCGCAAGGACGAACGGAGCTGCAGGCTGCTCAGCGATCCACGGCAGCACCGTACAGCTCGAACAGATGCGCGACGACGTCCTTCTCGTCGAGACCCGACTGTAGCTCCACGGCCGCATCCAGCGCGGTGTGGGCGGCAGTCAGGGCCGGGAACATGAAGTCAAGATCCGGGTTCTTCCATCTGGGCGATTGTCGAGTCTGGGTACTGGTCACAGACGTCAAGCACCGCCTGGGCCAACTCGGCGATCTCCGCCTGCTGTGCCTCGGTGACCTGCGGCCACACGAAGCGGCTATCGACAGCGCTCGAAGACTGGTCGGTTTAGTGATGGATCCTGAACTCCAGAACTGAGCGACTCCCCGCGTGAAACCTCGCTGGGACTGGATAGAACCCTCTCACACAGGGGCAGTGGGTGTGCGGATTACACCTAAGAAGGGGATGGACGAGTCACTGTCGTCGACGTTCACGACTGCGACAGCCCCGCAACTGCCGTTATGGGAGACCATCCTCAAGCAGCAACTAGCATCAGCGCAATCGAAGGGAACTGACATGGACGCCGTGCACGACCGGATCAGGGGGGCGATGATCGGCGCTGCCGCCGGAGACGCGCTGGGAGCCGGCTATGAGTTGGGCCGCCACTGCCTGATGACCAGCATTGGGGATAACCGGTGGTGGCAGCTTCGGTTGGGAACCAGGGGAATGGACCGACGACACTTCAATGGCGATCCCGATCCTCTCGGCGCTGGCAGCAGGCAAACGGTTGGAGGATGAGGCCACGCTGGACGGGATCATCGCCCAGCGGGTCGACTGGTCGAGCACCGCGAAGGATGTCAGCATCCACACCACCAAGGTGTTGGGGCACCTGCCGCTTCCCACAACTGACGCGGCGCGGTCGGCATCGAAGGCACTGCACGGTCAATCCATGGCTGGCCGGGCATGACCGCCGACGAACTGGGCGCACCTTTCGCCGCGCGCAGCGGGTTCTGCCGGTGATCCTTCGCTCAACACCTCCGCGAACGGTTCCTCCTAGCTGGTAGCCCTAGGCTCCCGCACCAAGTGATCTCTTTAGCCCCGCGGACCATTCAGGGCTGGGCCACGCGGGCATCACGTGCACAGCGTGATGATGATCAGGCTGGTATTCACGCGCACGGTCCGATCGCCGAAGACCTCTTCAGGGCTGATGAAGTCGAACTCTTTGACCGCGATGCCCACGTCTGTGAACTCCGAGGCAGTGAGCGCGCCGTTCATCGACTTGTCCATGTCCACCACGATCTGGGCGGAATCATACGGTCGAGTCAACCGCACACCGTAGGTCGCGCTCTGGCACCCGGCTTCGAGGTGCTGGGTGACCGAATCGGGGTAGTCGTTGAGCGGTACCTGCGAGTACGGCGTGAACAGGTCAGCGCGGGCCTGCGAGGCGGCGGCCGCATGAGCGTTGTCCGCGAAGGGCTCCAGACCGCGTCCGGCCCGCAGCGAGGTAACCTCTTCCCGCAGTTCACCGACCTCTACGTGCTGGTTGATCGGGAGCGCATCCAGGTTGAGGTATTGCTGGCAGCGTTCGGCCAGGACCGGCACCATCTGATCGGGCCGCAGCCCCGTGCAGGCGTAAGAGAACAACTCGGTGGGCTCGATCGAGCCGTCCGGATTGACATAGTCCGACTGCCAATGCGGCACCAGTGAGCCCAGGCCCTCGGCGTCGGCGTAGGCCTCGGCCAGGGCGACGGTGAGCTCGGCGTCCTCATCGAGTTCGTCGGTGAACCAGACGTGGTGCAGGTATTCATGCGCCAGGATCTCTGGTTGGCGGAAGTCGGTGAGGCCGGGCTGCATGAGCAGGGTGGCCTCGGTGGGGGAGTAGCAGCCCAGGCCGCTGGTCTGGCAATCAGCCATGAGGTTGTTGCTGAACTTCAAGGTGATCGCAGGCAGGTCTCCGACGATCAGCTCAGCGAGTTGGGCCGCCAACTCGGGATCCTGCTCGACGTCGGGTTCGGGTTCGGATGTGGGCTCGCTGGTGGAGGAAGTCCCGGAGGCAGGGACGGTGGTGGTCGGATCAGCGTCGTCCTGTGTGGCGGAGCATCCGCCGAAGAGTAATGCGCCGAGGACAAAGACTGTTGTCAGGGGGTGACTCGTCATTGGCAGAGCGTATGGCAATACCTCCCCCCGGTCCCTTCGATGCCACACAGCGAGCAGGCAGGGGGCCACTGACGCCCCAACCGGGCTGGGCGGCGAAGCTGCATTACAGGCGCTCGCGGGCGGTCTGGTCGCCTCGACCCGGCATGAATATCGGCAATCCTCCACGCGAACTTCCTTGTCAAACCTACAATGAGCGGAGAACCCCCGACGGCAGGCGCTGATCGCGTTTGCTGCACCCCCCAAGAAGAATGGAAAGCTCATGAAACTGTTTGGCAGACGTTTGCATGCCCCAAAACACCTGTTGGTGTTGGGGATCGTTTCATCGGTGGTGCTTGGCACCGCGTGTACTGCCTTACCCGACGACCCGCAAACCCCATCGCCCGATCAGCCCCCGACGATCTCGACACGCGTGAAGAGCAGCATCGTCGTGGATGGCGAGGAGTTCAAGGACCTCAACGGCAGCAAGAGCCTGGACGCCTACGAGGATTGGCGGCTACCAGCCGCAGAGCGTGCCGCTGACCTGGTCAGCCAGATGAACGTGGACGAGAAGGCCGGGCTGATGCTCATCGACACCCTGAACGCCGGGTGCGATGGGGCCGTGCCCGAACTGGCCGAGGATTACCTCAACACCCAGCAGATGTGCCGGTTCATCTTCCGAAACAGCATCGACGTGACGGTTGAGGGGGAGTGCGAGGAGAGCACCAGCATCTTCAAGTCTCCGAAGATCACTGTCGAGGCGGCAGCCAAGTACACCAACGGCGTCCAGGAGATGGCCGAGGCCTCCCGCCTGGGCATCCCGGTGCTGTTCAAGTCGAATGCCCGCAACCACCTTGACCCCTCCGCGGTCGCCGGTGTGAATCAGAGCGCGGGAGCCTTCACCTCGTTCCCGAAGGAGTCCGGTATCGCAGCGGCCGCACTGGGTGAGCAGGCCGTCGACACCGCTGAGGCAACCACGGGTGACCCGCAGGTGATCCAGGATTTCGCCGCGACGATGGGTAGCGAGTGGCATGCGGTCGGTATCCGCGGCATGTACGGCTACATGGCCGACCTGGCCACCGAGCCGCGCTGGTACCGCACGCACGAAACATTTACCGAGGACGCCGACCTGGCGACCATGATCACCACGAACCTGATCACGACACTTCAGGGCGAGGTTGACCCGGCCACGGGCAGTTCGTTGAGCCCCAGCAGCGACGTCGCGCTCACGTTCAAGCACTTCCCGGGCGGTGGCCCACAAGAACTCGGGCTCGACCCGCACTACTCGTTCGGCAAGACGCAGGTGTACCCCGGCGAGGCGTTCGCTGAGCACCTCAAGCCGTTCGAGGCGGCCGTCGAGGCAGGTGTGAGCTCGATCATGCCGTACTACGGCGTCCCGATGGATGTCAGCCACGGCGACGTCACATTCCAGGAAACCGGCTTCGCCTTCTCTGACCAGATCGTCAATGGTCTGCTGCGCGAAGAACTCGGGTTCACCGGCTACGTGAACTCCGATACCGGGATCGTCGAGACGATGGCCTGGGGCCTGGAATCCAGTACCGTGCCCGAGCGGGTGGCCGCGGCCGTGAACAGCGGAACCGACACCCTGTCGGGATTCAACAGTGTCGAGACGCTCACCGACATGATCGACAGTGGCCTGCTGACCGAGGAGCGCGTGGATGAGGCGGCAACCCGCCTGCTGATCCCGCTGTTCGAACTCGGCCTTTTCGAGGACCCCTACGTCGACGAGGCTGCGGCCGTCGAGATCGTCGGGTCCCGGGCCAACCGCGAGGTCGGGCTCGACACCCAGCGCAAGTCCCTGGTCATGCCGCAGAACGAGCAGGTCGACGGGGCCCCTGCGCTCCCGCTGCCCCAGGCAGCCAAGCTGTATATCCTGGCCCAGGACGCCGAAGCCGAACGCCTGACCCAGGCTGCCACCGAGGCCGGTTACTCAATCGTGGACGACCCGGCCGACGCAGACCGCGTGATCATTTCGATGACCGCAGGCGTCGATTCGGAGGCAGTGGCCAGCTATGAGTCGGATGACCCGGCCACCGGCCTCAACCCGGAATACGCCAACCCGATAGAGGCGCCCGGCCTGGGCCTGGACGGGACGAGCCCCTACGGGGCGGCAGACCAGTGCAATAGCGCTGGGGCCGAGGAGTGCACCGATTCCAGCCTGCGCTACGGCGGCTCATTCCCGTGGGAGTCGGGCATCCTCGACTTCACCGGTATGGAGGAAGCCGAATCGTGGAAGGTGTCCCCGTCGCTGACCAGCGTGCAGGAGGTCATGGCCCAGGTTGACCCGGAAAAGGTCGTGCTGAGCATCTACTTCCGCCAGCCCTACGTGCTCGACGAGGCCAGCGGGCTGCGGGACGCAGGTGCGATCCTGGCCAACTTCGGTGTCACCGAGACGGCGCTGTTCGACGTCCTGTCGGGTGAATACGCACCGCAGGGCAGGATGCCGTTCGCGCTCGCTGGCACGCGTGAGGCGATCGCCGAGCAGATGACCGATCTGCCCGGTTACAAGGAGACCACCGACGGCGAACTCTTCCCCTACGGTCACGGGCTGACCTACGAGTAGCCAATTGAGCCAGTCACTGTGAGGTTGGGGCCGGTCCGGGTTCAAGCCGGGCCGGCCCCAACGATCGTCACGATCAGTTGGCAGCACTCCGGTCGCGGATCAGGGCCAGCATGTCGACCGCGGCCCCCAGCAACGGAGCCCCGCTGGGCCAGACCGCATGCAGCGTCCGCCGCAGCCGGGACGCCTCAGCGACCGCCACCTGCACCACCTGCCGGGTCGCCACAGCAGCCGCCACGGCGCGTTCACTGGTGACTGCGGGTGCCACCCCGGCAACCACGCTGCCCAGCACCCCGGCATTGCTGCTGACCACCAGTTGCGGTTCGACCGGCCCCAGGTCGGCCAGCGCCCGGTCAAGCACCTCCCGGGTCCCCGAACCCTCCTCACGCACCACCAGCGGCGTGCGGGCCAACCGGGCCAGGTCGACCGGGCTGCGCCGCCGCGCCCAGAGGTGGTCGGGCCGCACTATCACCACGAGTTGGTCAGTGCCGATGGGTACTGCGGTCAATCCCTCGCTGACGGTCGCGGATTCCACCAGCCCCAGCCGGTCATCACCGGCCAACTGCCGGGCCATGATCTGTGTCGAGTTGTGCACCGACATCTTCACCTTGTGGTCGGGGTGGGTGCGGCGGAACTCGGCCAGCCAGCCGGGCGCGTAGCACTCGGCGATCGTCTGGGAGGCCATGATGTGCAGTTCATGGGCGATGTCCTCACGCAGCGTGGCGACCGCCGCCGCGAACTCGGTGCCTGCCAACAGCAGCGGCTCGGCCCATTGCGCGACCAGCGCACCCTCCTCGGTGAGCCGCGAGCCTGCTGATGAGCGCACCAGCAACGCACGTCCGATCCGCCGCTCCAGCCGGGCAATGATCCGGGTGGCATTCGGTTGGGCCATCCCGCAGGCCTGGGCGGCCCGGCTCAGGCTGCCCAACTCACCAGTGCGCACCAGCAGTTCAAGCTCGTGCAAATGAGGCCAACCCATATGTGAATGATATGGCCGCCATGGTGAAGCGGCACTTCAATCCCATCGACCCACCCGAAACGATGTATTGGTGCAAACCATCGCCAATACCCGCCCATCAGCATCGCGGCAAACACCCGGACGCAAACTGCTGGCCATGCTCCCCGGCCTGCTGGTCGCCGCAGCAGTCACCCTGGCCGCGTTGGCCATCAACCGGGCGCAGCCACTGGCCAGCGCCCTGGTGGTCGCGATCGTGATAGGTGCAGTGATCGGCAACCTCCGTCCGGTGCCGATGAGTTGGCGCCCCGGGCTGACAGTCGCCTCCAAACACCTGCTGCGGTTGGGCATCGTCCTGCTGGGCCTTCAGGTATCACTGGGGACCCTTGCCGGGCTCGGCTGGCAGCGCCTACTGCTGGAGCTGGTGGTGGTCACTTCCGGAGTGGTCGGCACACTCTTGGCCGGTCGGGCATTGGGCATCAGCTTCGGGCTGACGGCGCTGGTCGCCTGCGGCTTCTCGATTTGCGGAGCAGCGGCAGTGGCAGGTGCCAAGGATGTGATCGGGGCCGACAAGAACCAGACCGGCACCGCACTGATGCTTGTGGTGCTGTACGGGACGCTGTCGATCCCGGTCGTCCCGTGGCTGGCCAGCCTCATCGGGCTGGCGACCCCAGCCGCCGCCACCTGGGCTGGGGCGTCCATCCACGAGGTCGCCCAGGTGGTCGCTGCCTCCGCAGCAATCGGCCCGGACGCGCTGACGACAGCAGTCGCGGTGAAACTGGCCCGGGTCGTCTGCCTGGCCGGTGTGGTGGCAGCGTTCGGACTGGGTATGCGCAGATCGAACGCGGCGCCGGCGTCCGGGAAGCGACCTGCATTGATACCTGGTTTCGTGCTCGGGTTCCTGGCGATGGTTGTGCTCGGATCACTGATCGAGTTGCCCGACTCAGTGCTCGCGGTGGCCAGGGTTCTCCAGACCGGTTCACTTGCAATGGCGATGGCCGCGCTCGGTTTCGGTATCCAGTTGCGCACCCTGCGCGAAGTCGGTCCCAAGCCCCTGCTGCTCGGGCTGATCGCCACCCTGATCGTTTCGCTGGTCGCCCTGACCGGGGTGCTGCTGATGAACTGAGGGAACCCGGGTCAGCCTTGTGCGGCGGTGCGCTGGGCCACTCGATCCTTCAGGAGGAACAGTGGCAGCAACCACCCACCCAGGGCAGTGACCAGCCACACCACCAGTGTGGCCACCACCCAGGTCGAGACCCCCGAGATGCTCAGGCCGCCGGGGAAGAACGATGCAATCAGCAGTGCCACGAAGGTCGAAACCAGCCCGATGCCGCCCAGCAACGCTGAGGCGTACCGGCGGGCCACGTTGAAGATGAACGGTGCCAGGATGCTCTGCGCGAGGGCGAAAACCCCGACCGCCAAGAGGAAACCTGAGACAGAAAGATGCACGTTGGGGACGATGAGAGCAGCGGCGAGAAGGCCCAAAGCGGCTGTCCCGACGAAGATCCCGGCATGAATGAGGAAGCGAATCATTGTCTCTCCTGTGGGAAGCGCCCAGCCAGGTAGCCGGGTTGCATCAAGCGTAGCGAGCCCGCTCCAGCCGCCGCTGGCATCCCGCACTGCACGAGCCGGATCAGCAGATGGTCGTGCACCACAGCCACATGCCAGCCCTGGAGCCCCTGCGTCGTGTGGTGCTGCCGATGCGCGAGGTGGCCCGAACGTCTGAACTTCCTTCAACTTGGCCCAGGCCGCGCTCACTCACGTGAGCCGCACGGGAAATTCGGCCAATTCCGGCGAGCAAGATGGCTGCCGAAATCGTTCCGCTATGTAGGCGTCGCGCGCTGTTCGTAGGCGTCACCTCGCGACGCCTACATAGCTTCAGTCATGACAACCCAGCAGATGACCCCTCTGAACCCCCATCTGCTGGGCTTATGGCACTCCGGAAACCTGCTCTGCCGCCACTTACGGCTGGTTTTGGGGTGGTCGGGTACCCCGTGAGGATCGGTGGGGCCGGCCAGTTGGCGGCAGGGGGGGAGAATTGTGCATGACTGCGCGATGGCCGGATGCACTTGCTGGAGTGGCTGCCGGGGCCGTTACCCTCGGGGTCGCGGAACTGGGCGCAGCAGTCTTCATGCGCGGCGGCATCGGTTCGGATAACGGGTCACCGCTGGTGGCGGTGGCCGGGGCCTTCATTGACCTGACACCCGCCTGGTTGAAGGATTTCGCTGTCGGCGTGTTCGGCACCTCCGACAAGCTCGCGCTCTATGTGGGCATGGGTGTCGTGATCACCGCCGCGTGCGCACTGGTCGGGCTGGTGCGACGCGCCAGGGTGGGCCTGGGCCTGTTCGCCGTCGGTGGGCTGATCGGAATGCTTGCGGTGTGGTCGCGGCCGAACTCGGCCTGGCCCGACCTGGTGCCGACAGTTGCCGGCACGGTGCTCGGATTGTGGGTGCTCGCATGGCTGTGGCAGCGTTCTGCCGTCGACAGCCCGGCAGATGCCCAGGCCATCGTGGCGAGCCGCCGCGCGGTGCTGTTGTGGGGGACCGGGCTGTTGGCTGCCGGCCTGGTGGGCACCCTCGTTGGAAGGGCCCTCAGCCAAGTGGGCCAGGCGGTGGAAGCTGCACGTGACTACCTGGCCGGAATGCGGGTACGCGAGCCGGTTACCGTGCCGGCCGCGGCGTCCCAGGACGTGACCGGCCAAACCTCATACATCACCCCGAACGACGAGTTCTACCGTGTCGACACTGCGGTGCTGGTTCCACGGGTCAACCCGGACGAATGGCAATTGCGGGTGACCGGACTGGTCGACCGTGAACTCACCCTCACCTTCGACGACCTGCTCGCTGAAGAACTGGTCGAGGCACTGGTGACGCTGACCTGCGTCTCGAACTTCGTCGGGGGCGAACTGGCAGGCAATGCAGTGTGGACGGGGCTGCCCGTCCGCGAGGTACTGGCCCGCGCCGGTGTCCGGCCAGGGGCTGACATGGTGCTTTCAACCAGCGTCGACGGCTTCACCGCGGGCACCCCGCTGACTGCGCTGACCGACGAGCGCAACGCTTTGCTGGCGGTCGCGATGAACGGAGAACCGCTGCCCACCCAGCACGGATTCCCCGTTCGGCTGGTGGTGCCCGGCCTGTACGGGTACGTTTCGGCAACCAAGTGGGTCACGGAACTGAAGGTGACCACGTTCGCCGATGACCAGGGCTATTGGACGCCCCGTGGCTGGTCGGCCCTCGGCCCGGTCAAGACTGCCTCCCGCATCGATGTTCCTCGCGGCGGCAGTGTCCCGGGCGGCGCCGTGGTGGTGGCTGGTGTGGCCTGGGCCCAACATCGGGGCGTCAGCCGCGTCGAGGTACGCATCGGTGATTCCGGCTGGCAGGAAGCCACGCTCGCCGCCGAGCCATCGATCGACTCCTGGCGGCAGTGGATGTACCGCTGGGACGCCACCCCCGGTGATTACGAGATCACCGTGCGGGCCACCGACGGGGACGGCCAGCTGCAAACCGAGGAACAGGCTTCACCAGCCCCGGACGGCGCCACCGGATGGCACACCGTGCAGGTGCGGGTGGATTGAGCCCCGCCGAACCGCCCCCAACTGCTAATCCAGGACGGCTCCACGGGACGCAGACTGCACCAGCCGCCGGTACTTGGCCAGCACACCACGGGTGTACTTCGGCTCGGGGTGGACGACCCCAGCAGCCCGGCGGCGAACAAGCTCGTCGGCATCCACCAGCAGGTCGAGTCGGCCCTCAGCCACATCAAGCCGGATCTGGTCGCCGTCATGGACGAACGCGATCGGACCGTCATCAACCGCTTCGGGCGCCACGTGACCGACGCACAACCCGGTCGTCCCGCCCGAGAAGCGTCCGTCGGTGAGCAGCAGCACATCCTTGCCGAGCCCGGCGCCCTTGATCGCCCCGGTCACGGCCAGCATCTCGCGCATCCCCGGGCCGCCCTTCGGTCCCTCATAGCGGATGACCACCACGTCGCCTGCCTGCAGGGTGCCGTCCTCAACTGCGTCCATCGCGGCGCGTTCACCGTCGAAGACCCGGGCAGTGCCCTCGAAGACATCGGAGTCGAACCCGGCCGACTTCACCACCGCCCCTTCCGGAGCAAGGGAGCCGGTGAGGATGGTCAACCCGCCGGTGCGGTGGATGGGCTGGCCCATCGAGCGGATCACCTTGCCGTCGATGTGCGGGGGCTGCAGTTCGGCCAGGTTCTCCGCGACGGTCTTGCCGGTCACGGTCAGGCAGTCGCCATCCAGCAGGCCGGCCTCCAGCAGTGTGCGCATCACGACCGGGATGCCGCCGATGTGGTCGATGTCCTTCATCACGAACCGGCCGAAAGGTTTCACGTCCGCCAGGTGGGGGACCTTGCGACCGATCCGCTGGAAGTCGCCGATGGTGAGGTCGACCTCGGCCTCGTGGGCGATCGCCAGCAGGTGCAGCACGGCATTGGTTGATCCGCCGAACGCCATCACCACTGCGATGGAGTTCTCGAAGGCTGCCTTCGTCATGATCTGGCGGGCCGTGATCCCTTGCCGCAACATGTTCACCACCGCCTCACCTGACTTGCGGGCGTAGCTGTCGCGCCGCCGGTCCGTGGCTGGGGGAGCCGTCGAACCCGGCAGCGCCATACCAATCGCCTCGGCCACCGCCGCCATCGTGTTGGCCGTGTAGAAGCCGCCGCAGGCGCCTTCACCAGGACAGATGGCCCGTTCGATGGCGTCCACATCCTCTGGGGACATGAGTCCACGAGCGCAGGCACCGACCGCCTCGAAGGCGTCGATGATGGTGACTTCCTGCTCGGTGCCGTCGGAGAGCTTGGCCACCCCGGGCAGGATTGTCCCGGCGTAGAGGAAGATGCCCGCCAGGTCGAGCCGCGCGGCCGCCATCAGCATGCCGGGCAGCGACTTGTCGCAGCCGGCCAGCAGGACCGAGCCGTCCAACCGTTCGGCACTCATCACAGTCTCGACCGAGTCGGCGATTATTTCGCGGCTGACCAGCGAGAAGTGCATTCCTTCATGGCCCATCGAGATGCCGTCCGAAACACTGATGGTGCCGAACTCGAGCGGGAATCCACCGGCTGCGTGCACACCCTCCTTGGCGGCCTTGGCGAGCCGGTCCAGTGACAGGTTGCACGGGGTGATCTCGTTCCATGAGCTGGCCACACCGATCTGGGGTTTGGCGAAGTCCTCATCGCCCATCCCGACCGCCCGGAGCATGCCTCGGGCGGCAGTGGCCTCAAGGCCATCGGTGACGTCACGGCTGCGGGGCTTGATGTCTGGCGTCTGGGTCATGCCCGGAGTCTAGGTTGCCTGCGCCCGGTCGGGGAAGAAGCCGAAGGGTCTGGTGCGCGGGCACCCCGAGCGGACATCTGGACAGGAAAGATGCGTGCCGCATCCAGACTGGGATCGGTCCGGAAACGTCCAGCTATGCAGGTGTCGCGCGCTGTCCGTAGGTGTCAGCTGGCGACGCCCACATAGCTGAGCGTTCAGCACCCGCACCGGAACTGGCCCGGTGAACCGAACAGGCTCCTGCCAGCAAGCCGGGCCACCCTGACTGGTAGCGAAACGTCCGCTACGTAGGCGTCGCATGCTGTCCGTAGGTGTCAGCTCGCGACACCCACATAGCTGAGCGTTCAGCACCCGCACCGGCACCGGCCGGGCGAACCCGACAGGCTCCTGCCAGCAAGCCGGGCCACCCTGACTGGTAGCGAAACGTTCCGCTATGTAGGCGTCGTGTGCTGTCCGTAGGTGTCACCTCACGACGCCCACATAGTTTGCGTAGAGACAACCCAGCAGATGACGGGTCTGACCCCGCCCCTGCTGGGTTGCTGGCACCCGGATTGCTGTCTTGGGCGCGCCTGGCTCATCAACTGCTGGTCACAGGGCGGCCACGCCTCGTTCTCCGGTGCGGACCCGGACTACTTCTTCGACCGGGACCGACCAGACCTTGCCGTCGCCGATCGTGCCGGTTTGGGCCTGCTTGATGATGACGCCCATGACCGACTCGGCGTCATCGTCGTCCACCAGGATCTCCAGGCGCACCTTGGGGACGAACGCGACCTCGTACTCGGCGCCCCGGTAGACCTCGCTGTGGCCTCGTTGCCGGCCATGGCCGGAGGCCTGCGAGACCGTGAGCCCGCTGATGCCGAAGGATTCGAGGCCCTGGGTCACCAGGTCGAGCTGTTGCGGCTTGATGATTGCGGTGATGAGCTTCACTTCAGGCTGCCTTCCGTGCGGGCGGCGGGCTTGGGAGCAGGTTCAGCGGGGGATTCGGCTGCAACGAGCAGCCCCCTTCCCAAACGGGTGCTGTAGGGGTAGAGGTCGTAGCCGGATTCGGCATGTACCCGGGTGTCGATGCCTTCGACCTCGGCATCTGCGGCGACCCGCAGGCCAACGGTGGCATCCAGCAGCTTGGCGAGCACGAGGGTGATGGTGAATGAGTACGCCAGAACCGCGATGCATCCCACCGCCTGGCGCCACAGTTGGTCAACCCCGCCGCCGTACAGCAGCCCGGAAACACCGGCAGGGGACGCCGGATCAGCCAGCAGGCCGATCAGCAGTGTCCCGATCAGACCCGAGACCAGGTGGACACCCACCACATCAAGGGAATCGTCGTAGCCCAGCCGGTACTTGAGCCCAACCGCCCAGGCCGATGCCAGGCCACAGATGAGCCCGATGGCAAGCGCACCCAGGGGGCTGACCGAGTTGGCTGCCGGAGTGATGCCGACCAGCCCGGCGATCACGCCCGAGGCCGCACCGAGGCTGGTGGCGTGCCCGTCGCGAAGCCGCTCCAGGGCCAGCCAGCCGATGACTGCAGCCGCAGCAGCTGCAATCGTGTTCAGGAACGCCACGGCAGCAACCGTGTTCGCACCGAGCGCGGAACCAGCGTTGAACCCGAACCAGCCGATGAACAGCAGTGCCGCACCCGTCATGACGAACGGCAGGTTGTGTGGCCGCATGGGGACCTTGCCGAATCCATCGCGCTTTCCGAGCACCAGCACCAGGGCAAGGGCTGCAGCACCGGCGTTGATGTGGATGGCGGTGCCGCCAGCGAAGTCGAGTGCTTCGATGCGGTTCGCGATCCAGCCGCCGGTGGTGGTGCCATCAGCACTGCTGAACGCGAACACCCAGTGCGCCACCGGGAAGTAGACCAGCACTGCCCAGATGGTGGCGAAGATGATCCAGGCGCGGAACTTCATCCGGTCGGCCACGGCACCAGCGATCAGGGCGACAGCGATGATCGCGAACGCAGCCTGGAAGGCCACGAAAGCGATCGTCGGGATCGTCCCGGACATCGCGGCCGGGCTCATCAAGCCACCCAGACCAGGTGACTCAAGCGGGTTTCCGGCCAGCCCGGCCCCACCCAGCGAGTTGCCGAAGACCATGATGTAGCCGAACAGGATCCAGAGCACCCCCACCACTGACAGGGCAGAGAAGCACATCATCATCATGTTGAGGACGGCCTTGGCTCGTGTCATGCCGCCGTAGAACAGCGCCAGGCCGGGGACAGTCATCATGAGCACCAGTGCGGTACTGATGAGCACCCAGGCGGTGTCGCCGGTGTTTAGTGCAGTTTCCATGCCGAGAACTACACAGCACCACCGTTTCGTCCGGGTTGTCGTCCTGTTACGGGCTCGTGGCTGAATTGGCCGCTGTGTTGCGGTCATGTTTCGCCGCCAACCCATCATCCGATGAAACCACCGGGCCCATCGGCTAGGGTGACCGGTGCAAATACGACGCCACTTTCCAGGGCGTTGGCGGCCGGGACGACCCGGAACGCGCACAATCTGGCAGGGACGGCCCTGGGAACAGGTGACACTGTGGCGGTCAGAGCGATCATCACCAACCCGGTCATCACACGGATACTCATCGGCTGGCTCGCGGTCGGGGCACTCATCGTCTTCTCCCCGAGCACCACGATGGCAGGTCCGGCACTGGCCGTGGTGCTGGCAGCGATCGTGGCGGTCATCGCCTTCTGTGCGTTCGGGGTCGTCCACCAGGCCGAACACCTTGCCCGGCGACTGGGTGATCCCTACGGTTCACTGGTGCTCACCCTGTCGATCGTGGTGATCGAGGTGATCCTGATCTCGGCAGTCATGCTCGGCCCCGGCGACCACTCGACGATCGCCCGTGACTCGGTGATGGCAGTCTCGATGGTGATCATGAACCTCGTGGTCGGGACGGCGCTGCTGGCCGGCGGGCTGCGGTTCGGTCACCTCCGGTTGAACCGGGCCGGGTCGTCCACCTATCTGGCGATGCTGATCGTGCTGGTCGCGTTCGCCCTGGTGCTGCCCGCTGTGCTCGGCGGGGATGGCACCTACAACCCCCTCCAGCAGGCGGTGATCTCGGTCATGACGGTGGCGGTGTATGCGTTCTTCCTGCTGCGGCAAACCACGGTTGAGGCCCAGAACTACCGGGAACCCGAAGAAGTGCCGGTCCACGGCGAACCCCGCCCGGGCACAACCACCCGCACGACCAGCATCAGCACAGTGCTGCGCACCCACCGCACCGAGATCACTACCCGCACCGGGGTCCTGCTGGTCACCGCGCTGCCGATCGTGCTGCTGTCGCACCACATGGCCGCCCTGCTCGATGAGGGCCTGGCACGGTTGGGTGCCCCGGTCGCGCTGGCTGGCCTGCTGATCGCCATGATCGTCTTCCTGCCCGAGGGCATCACGGCGGTGCGGGCCGGCTGGAACGGTGAGGCGCAGCGAGTCATGAACCTTTGCCATGGCGCCCTGGTCTCCACGGTGGGTCTGACGATCCCGGCCGTGCTCACCATCGGTGCGCTCACCGGCCAGGCTGTGGTGCTCGCCGAGACCCCGGCGCACATCCTGCTGCTGGCGGTGACGCTCATGCTGGCCATGAACACCATCAACGCCCGACGCATCACGTCGGGCCACGGGGCGGTGCTGCTCACCGTGTTCGTGACCTACGTGTTGACGATCTTCGCCTGAGGCGCCCGGCTCAGCCCGGCCAGTACATCGAATCGGGGGTCGGGCGGGCACCGAAGATGGCCTGCCCGACCCGCACCACCGTGGCGCCCTCTTCGATGGCGGTCTCGAAATCACCGGACATGCCCATCGACAGTTCACCGGCACCGGCCAGCCCCTCGGCGCTCGCCTGGTCGCGCAGTTCACGCAGCAACTGGAAGCAGGCACGCACGCGGTCCTGTTCACCACTCAGGATCGCCAGTGTCATCAGGCCCTGCACGCGCAGTGTGTCGAACCGCTGCAGTTCTTGCAGCAAGCCGAGCGTCTGGCCCGGTTCGAGCCCGAACTTCGATTCCTCACCGGAGGTGTTCACCTGGACGAAGACGTCCAGGCTGCGTCCCTCGGCCTGCAGCCTGCGATCCAGCACCTCAGCCAACCGGATGCTGTCGAGCGCCTGGAACTCGGCAGCGAACCTGGCCACATCCCTGGCCTTGTTGGTTTGCAGGTGGCCGACCACCGACCACTCGACGTCGAGGTCGATCAGGTTCTGCCACTTCCGCTTGGCCTCCTGCACCTTGTTCTCACCCAGCCGGTGGCAGCCAGCCGCAATCGCGTTGCGCAACCGGTCCTCGTCAACTGTCTTGCTCACTGGTAGCAGCCTGATCCCGGCAGGGTCTCGCCCCACCCGCTCGGCTGCGGCCCCGATCCGGGCCCGCACCTGGGCCAGGTTGCGCCGGAAGTGCTCGACAGTGCTCGCCTCGGTCGGAAATTGCGCAGACATATTGGCTTGGTTCACCCAACCAACCTAGGCCCGTTCCCCGGTTACGACCAGTACAGGTAGTTGAGTGCGAGCGCGACATCCAGGCGATGGTCGTCCAACCCTGCCGGCAGCATGGCCACGGCCTTGTTGACGCGGTAGCCGACCGTGTTGCGGTGGACGAACAACCGCTCGGCCACCACACCGGGGTTCTCACCGGATGCCAGGTAGTGGTGCAATGTGGTGCGCAGCCGCTCCTTGTCCTCACCGGGTTCAGCGAGTTCCCCGAGGACGCCTGCGACCCACAGTTGGGCTGCCTGCGGGTCATCAGCCAGGAACGCGACTGGGGCCACCTCGCGGTAGTTTGCGATCCGGTGCGAGTCCGGGACAAGGTTGGCCACCCGGAACGCCTGCCTGGCCTGCCGGTGCGTGCTGCGGAAGCCAGCCACACCGCGTCCGATCTCCCCAACACCGGCGCGGATCGTCAGCGGGTCAGCCAATTCTGCAGCCCATTGCGTGACATCCACCATCTCGGTGAGCTTGCCCCAGGCCGCGACTGTGCGCTCATCAGTGGGCACCACCAGTACCTCGCGCAGTTGCCGGAGTTGCCCCAGGCGTCGCCTGATGTCGGCCTGGTCGAGGGACGCCTCGTCGTCGGCCTGGATCACCATGCCGATGTGCAGCCCGGCCATCGGGTGGTCCAGCAGTTTGCTCGCGGCAGCCTCGTCAGCCCAGTCGTCGTTGAGGACCAGCGCCAGCCGGTTGCCGAATTCAGCGGCGCTGCGCCGGGCGCGCCAGGCCCTGGCCTCGGCGTAGGCGCGGGCGGCATCGCAGTAACCCACTTCGCCATGGGCGAATGCGACATCGACCAGCTGGGGCAGGTACGCCACGAAATCTGTGGCCGGGACGGTGCCGGCCAGGTCGGACATGAACTGCCTCAGGTACATCCGCTGGACGATCTGGAACAGCGCGCCCACCGACTCGGCGCTCGCGTCCAGCTCAGCCAGCCGCTGGGCATAGTGCTGGGCGGCAGGCGGGACGGCCGGAAGGGCTGTCAACTCACCGGTGATGAGTAGCTGGCCCATCGCGGTGTGGGTCTGGGTCACCACTTCGGCGAGCAGATCGGCCAGCCCGCTGCGGTGGTCGGCCAGGGCGGGCCAGAGCCTGCCAACACCGGCAAGCACATCGGCCACCACCTGCTCGGTATTGGCAATCGAAGCCTCGCCAAGGGCCTTCAACACTGAACGGGGGACCCCGGAATCGGTCATGACCGAAGTCTGCCTCCCCATAGGCCTTTGTGCAATCGAACAACGCCATCGGTCAAGCCTGTCTGCCACGCCATTGGTTCAACCGTCCCTCTCCGATGTGATTGAGGTACTGAATGGTCAATTTGACAACAGGAAGGAGACCGCGTGCCGGATCACATCATTGCCGTGGTCACGTTCCCCGAGATGGGAAGAGCATTCGAGGCGATGGGACGCCTGCGAAGCGCAAGCGACAGCGACCAACTCAAGGTGGCCAATGCGGGAATCATCACCCGCGATCCCGACGGTCCGATAACAGTGCTCGAGCGACAGGACGCCGTCCTGGGCCGTGACGTCCGCGATAGCGGCCTGAATGCCCTGGTGATAGGCCTGCTCAGCGGCCCACTGGGGCTGCTGCTCGGTTGGGGGGCAGGTGCCCTGTTCGGCGCCTACCGGCCCGATGAGGTTGGCTCGCGTGCACAGGATTCGGCACTGGCAGAACTCAGCAGGCAGCTCACCCCGAATACGGCCGCGCTGATCGCCGAGATCGAACAATCGCGGCCCGATGCCCTGGCTGCCTGTCTGGACGATGACCAGGCCGTGATCGTCCAGCGTGCCGCCAATGACGTGCTCAGTGAGGTGGAGGCTGCTGACGAAGCGGCCCGGGCGGCTCAGCACGAGGCAAGCCGGACGCTGGCCAGGGCTCGACAGATCAGGCGTGAACAATCCCGGGCGGCCAGCCGCCAGACCTGGGACCAGCGGCTATCGGTATTGAAAACGAAGGTGATGGCATGACCAGGAATGAACTGCAGAACGAATCAACCGAAGACCTCGCCAGCCGTAACGACAAACCGGCCGACCAGCAGCCACCAAAGCCGTGGCGGACTGAGGGGCTTGGCAATGCCTCGGGTGGCGATATGCCACCCACCAGATTCAATTGGCGGGGCTTCCTTATTTGGGGTTTGTTGCTCTACCTGCTCACTTTCATGGGCAGTTCGATATTCACCCAGTTCACCAACCCGACTGCCACAATTCCCTATACCGAATTCGTGCAGCAGGTACAGAACGAGAACATTTCAGAGATCTACGCCAAGGGCGACACGATAGAGGGGCGGCTGCGCAATTCGCAGCCGGCACCCGGTGATGACCAGGGCAACTACTCACAATTCATCACCGAGCGGCCGACCTGGGCCACTGACGACCTGTTCGATGAATTGATTGCCCAGGGCACCCGGGTCTCGGCCACCTCGGTGGTTGAGAAGCCCAACACCTTGGCCAACGTCCTGCTGTCGTTCCTGCCGCTGATCCTGTTGTTCGCCTTTTTCCGCTGGTCATTCCGCAAGCAGAAAGAGATGCTGTCCGGCGATGGTGGGGGCGGTGGCGGTGGCATGTTCAGCGCCCTGACCGGGGGCAAGAAGGCCAAACCGGTCGACCCGAGCGAGGTGCGGGTCACCTTCGATGATGTGGCCGGTATCGACGAGGTCGAGGAAGAGATCAGCGAAATCGTCGACTACCTCAAGAACCCCGAGAAGTACGCTGCGCTTGGCGCCCGCGCCCCGAAGGGTGTGCTGTTGACGGGCCGGCCGGGCACCGGCAAGACGTTGCTGGCCCGGGCCACTGCCGGCGAGGCAGGGGTGCCGTTCTTCAGCGCCTCGGCCAGCGAATTCATCGAGATGATCGTTGGCGTGGGTGCCCAACGTGTCCGGGAACTCTTCGACGAGGCCCGCAAGGTCGCTCCCTCGATCATCTTCATCGACGAGATCGACACGATCGGTCGGGCCCGTGGCGGTTCGCGCTCTGTTGGTGGGCATGATGAACGCGAGCAGACCCTCAACCAGATCCTCACCGAGATGGACGGTTTCTCGGGTAGCGAGGGCGTAGTGGTGCTGGCCGCCACGAACCGGCCCGACGTCCTCGACCCGGCACTGACCCGACCCGGCCGGTTCGACCGGACGATCACCGTGCATGCCCCGGATGTCGACGGGCGTGAGGCGATCCTTGGGGTGCATTCACGTGATGTGCCGATGGCCGATGACGTCGACCTGGCCGCCCTGGCGAAGGCAACGCCCGGGATGACCGGTGCCGACCTGGCCAACCTGGTGAACGAGGCGGCGCTGGCCGCAGCCCGCCAGGGTGAGCCCAGGGTCACCCAGCGACTGCTCTTCGACGCCCTTGAAAAGGTTCAGCTGGGGACTGCACGCAATGTGGTGA
>JBMNPP010000025.1:0-20091 GCA_050943675.1 Brooklawnia sp. | reverse complement strand
CGGGCCATTGCCGTGGGTCAACACGACCCGGTGACCGTCCGCGATGACCTGGGCGATCTGCGCACCGATGACGGCGGCACGCTGCGACTGGACACCCAGGTCACCGATCTCACCCTCGTTGACCAACGCATTGCCGCCAATGGCGACCAGCACCCTGCTGGGCATTTCAGGCTCCTCTCGCTGCGGCCAACCCGTGCACGGCTGCCGTGAAGACCTCTGCCGGCGCAGTCACCACACCCGCACCGATCTGCCCGACACCGGCCTCCCGGTGCGCGATGCCGGTATTGATCACGGGCAGCACACTGGTTTCGAGCACCTTCAGCACGTCGATGCCAGACGGTGTGGCCCGGAACCCGAGTGTGGGCAGCGGGAAGGCCTGGTGCTCACCGGCGGTGATGCGCCGCATCGAACGGGTGATGGCCAGCGCGTCGGCTGATGTGCCGCCCACGAACCGGGTGATCGCTGGTGCCGCAGCCATCGCGAACCCGCCCAGCCCGAGCGTCTCGGTGATGGCCGAGTCGCCCAGGTCGGGGTTGGCGTCCTCGATCGAGTAGCCGGGGAAGAACAGGCCGTCGGCGGGGCCCACGGGTGCGGTGAACCACTGCTCACCGGTGCCTGCCACCCGCAGCCCGAACTCCACGCCATTGCGTGACATCGCGGTGACGATGGTCGACCCCTCAACACCGATGCCGCCATCCATCGCGAGCTTCGCGTTGGCCATCGACACGTTGAGGGTGAAGTGGTCGTTACCGGCAAGGAAGCCCAACACCTCGACGCCGCCTTCGAGCCCGGCCAGCGCCGGCGCCAGGCGTCGGGCGAACAGGCTGGTGGCCGCCACATTCCGGTTGTGGCCCTCGTCCCCCATAGCCAGCGCCTGACCGATCAGCGCGGTGATGTCGATCGGCTCGGTCATCTCGATCGCCCGGTTGAGCACCGGCCCGAGGACGTCGCGCATCCACCGCAGCCTGGTGATGACGCCGGGGTCGTAGGCACCGAAGCGCAGCACCTTGCCCAGGCCCTCATTCAGGGTGGCGTATGCGCGGCGGTCATTCCACTGGGCCACGTTGACCGGCATCGAAGGTGACACCACACCGGCCATCGGGCCGACCGCGCCGTGGTGGTGGCATGGCTCGACACTGATCCGGCCCGCCAGCAGCGCACTGCGCGCCTGGTCCGGGTCGGCTGCCCAGCCCTCGAACAGGGTTGCCCCGATCAGCGCGCCCACCATCGGCCCGCACATGCGTTCGACCTCAATGGGTGGCCCCGAGTGCAGCAGGGCGCGTCCCTCTGCCAGGAACGGGATCACCTGGTGGGCTGGCTTGATTCCGGTGAGCACCGGGCGCGCGGCATGGATGGCTGCCAGCGCCCGCTCATTCGCCTGTTGAGTCGTTTCACCATCGAGTGCGACGGCCGCCCGGGCAGCATTGGCGTCACCGAAGGCCGGTGGCCGCCAGTCAAGGTTCAATGCGTCCGGGATACCCTCGGTGATCAGCGGCAGACCGACATTCATGACCTTCAATTCCGACGAGATCATCGTGCACCCCGAACCGAATCGATGGCAGCGCGGACGGCTGCCGCATTGGAATCAACAACGACGACGCCTGCCTCGGCCAGTATCCGGCGTTGACCGGCCAGACCCTGCGGGTCCTGGTCGGTACCGCAAACCGAGGCGACGACCTGCAGATCGCGTCCGGCCTGCCGCGCTGTCGCGATGGCGGTGCGGGCCGCGTCCGCGATCGGCGTGGCCGGATCAAGGTGCGCAGCGTGACCCAGGACGCAGTCGAGCAGGACGGTCCCGACGTCCGCACGCTGCCCCACCTCGGCCAGCCGGGCCGCGCGATGGCCCGGGTCGATCATCGGGTGCGGTCTGCCGCGGGTGTACTGGTCATCCCCCAGGTCGAGGATCTCGGCAGCGACACCCTCGCGTTCGGTGATGACGGTCGCCTCACCGGCCAGCGTGCCGCCGGTGTACAGGGCGAGCAGCCCTGAGGGACGGTCGGGGTTGGGGGCGATGGTGGTGTCCTGGATCGGCAGTGGGGTGTCGTAGAGCGCCGCCACTTCCCGGGCAGCCGCCTCGAGGGTGCCGCGAACCGGCACCGGGCCGTCAGCGTCCGGCTCACCCAGCAGGCAGGCCACTGCGGGCTTGGGTGATTGCGCGAGCCGGTTCATCAGCTTCCTGGCGACCTCGGGGTGCGGAGGCTTGGAGACGACGATGATGGTCTCGGTTTGCTCGTCGTCCAGCAGCATGTCGAGTGCCAGATCGGTCATGATTCCGTTGACGTCGGCTGACAGGTCGTGGCCGCCCACCCCGATCAGCTGGGACAGGCCCAAACCCGCACGGTCGAGCAGGACGGCGATCTCTTGCGCGCCGGTCCCGGAGGCACCGATCATGCCCACAGTGGCGCGGCGGACGCGGTTCATGAAGCCGAGCGGCACGCCGTCCAGGAAAGCCGTGCCGCAGTCGGGGCCCATCATCAACAAATGCTTGCTGACCGCCAGCTTCTTCAGCCGCACCTCATCGGCGACACTGACATTGTCCGAGAAGCAGAAGACGTGCAGCCCGCGTTGCAGCGCCCGTTCGGCCACCATCGGCGCGTACTCACCCGGTGTCGAGACGGCGACGAGGTCGGCCGCGAAGACCGCCAGGCCCTCGTCGATCGTTGCCGGGCGGGTTTCCTCGGCGGACCCCGACTCTTCGCTGGCAGAAAGCAGACCAGCCCGGGCCGCCTCGATCACATCAGCTGCCTGCGCCTGGTCGGCTACGCGGGCGACCACCAGCAGGTCGTCGGGTGATGCGTCCAGTTGCTCGGGCAGCATGCCGGAGTTCTGCAGGATCTCGAGGTTGGTCGGCGTCGCCATGACGACGCTCACCTGGTCGACGCCCGGCATACCTTCGAGCTGAGCGGACAGGGCCATCAGTGCCACCGAATCCCGGTAGAGGCTTTCGAAGACCTCATGTGCGGTTATCAAGTGAGTGCCTTTCTGGGTAGTACCGCGAGCAGTCCTGTGGTGAGGTCGCGTCCCGAACTGGCACCCCAATCCGAGATCAACTCCGTTGCCGCAGCCAGGTCCTGCCGGTCTGCTGCGGCGACCAACTGGTGCAGCCGCTCACAGAAGAAGCCTTGACAGGCAGCCGCCAGGTCGTGGCGTGATGCGCGTGTTGTTCGGCTGAGCAAGGGCTGGATGGCTGCAGCAAGCGCCTGGTGCTCCTCGGGACGTCCATTGAGGATGTGACCGGCCAGGGCACCGACCAGGATGTCATCGCCTGCCGGGGTGGCTCCCCTGCCCCAACCGATCAGCGACCTCGGGACGTCGATCCCGGGATGCGGGATGGGTTCACCGAGGACGTCAGCAAGGGTGCGGCGCAATGCGGCTGGGTGCGGGTGCTGCTTGAGTCGCAGGTTGATGTGGCTCACCTGCATTCGTTCCAACGCGGCGAATCGGGCTGGACCGGTGAGCGCTGACAGGCGCTGACGGAGTGTGCGGTATTCATCGGAGGACATGCTGAGGCCGCCTGGCACCAGTCCGCGACGGCGGTCGGTACAGACCAGGAGCCCGTCATCCTCGGTCAATCCCAGGATGGCGGCGTGCTGTCCTAAATGAACAACCTTGAACGGAGACGAGGCTGTCTCTCGCAATTCGGGAGCGTCCGCAACCACCCTCGATGGTGACGCCACGGTGTTCAGCACACTCTCACGGTAATGCGGTCAATCCGGAGTTGTCTTCGTGGAATCAGGCACGGCTGAAGTGACCTACTATGTCCAAATGGGACAACAGCATGGCGGCATCTCAGTGGCAGATTTGCTGACCCTGCCCGAGTTGGCAGGGGTGGACGTCGTGGGCGGCCGCGACGGGCTGAACCGGCCTGTGCGGGGCGCGAACGTCATGGAGGTGCCCGACATTGAGCAGTTCGTCCATGCCGGCGACATCCTGCTCACCACCGCCTACCCGGTGCGCGACCGCGCTGACGGATTGACCGGGTTGCTGCAGGCTGCCGCGCGCCTGGAATTGGCGGCACTTGCGGTGAAACCCTTGCGATATGTCGATGACTTCACCGATGAGGTCGTGGCGCTGGCCAACGAACTGGACATGCCACTGCTGCGGTTGCCACCCGGGCTGTCGTTCAACTCGGCGATGGCCGCGGTGCTGTCGACCGTGCTGTCGGATTACGGGCCGGAACCCGGACCGACCGAGGCGATCCGCCAACGCCTGTCCGAGATCGTTCTGTCGGGCGGCGGTTTCGTGGCGATGGCCCGGACGCTCGCGGGCACGCTGGGTTGCCGGGTGAGCATCATCGACGAGCACGGACACACCGTCGGTGAGGCCGGCGACCCTGTCAAGGGGGCCCAGACACGAGAGTTCCTGATCAACGTGGCCGGTCAAGAGCGGGGCCGCATCGAGGTGGTTGCAACTGAACTGAGCCTGGGCCAGCAGCGGCTGATCAACCAGGCCTGTTTCGCGGCCGGCCTGCACATGGCCCAACTGAGTGCCTCTATTGAACTGGACCGACGGCTGCAGGCGATCGTCCTGGAAGAACTGGTGGCGCCGATCCCCCACGCAGGCACGGACTTCGCCGAGCACGCTCTGGCACTGGAGGCCAAAATGACCGGGCCGCAGTGCATCATCCTGGCCCGCACCGACCGGATGCCCCCGCCTGCCGACCTGGACAAGATCGCCAAGCGGGTCTTCGGCGAATGTCGCATCTGGGCACGACCCACGGAGTTGGTGGCGATTGTCGCGGTGCCCCAGGCCTCGGCCGCCCTGCTGCGGACGGTGGCGCGTGGCTGGTACCACCGGCTGCGCGCGGCAGGGGGCCAGCAGGTGCTGGTCGCTGCCGGATCAGTGGTCGCCAGGACGAGCGGCCTTCCGGAAAGCCATGCGGCCGCCCGGATGGCGATGGAGATCGCGGAACGAACCAGCCAGGAGGTGGCGATCCACCAGGACCTGATGGTCGACCGGCTGCTGCTCGAGGCGTCCTCCGCGACGATTGAGCCGCTGATCGCCAGCGCCCTGTCTCCCCTGATCGAATACGACCAGGCCAATGGGACGCAGCTTTGCCAGACGCTGTGGGCCTACCTGGGTGCGGGCAACGGGGCGACTGCCGCGAGGTTATTGTTCATTCACTACAACACCCTGAAGTACCGACTGGGCAAGATCGATGAACTGGTTGGGGCTGACTTCTCAGACCCCGATACGCGGCTGCGGTACTTGCTCGCCCTGCAGGCCCACACACTAGGCAGGTGAAGATGTCCACGCACTTCTACACGGCGTCCAGTCTTGACGGCTTCATCGCAACCCCCGACCACTCGCTTGAGTGGTTGTTCAGGCAGGATTTCGACCCCGACGGCCCTATGGCGTACCCCGCCTTCATGGCGGACATCGGCGCGCTCATCATGGGCGCATCAACCTACGAATGGCTGTTGCGCAACGAAGAGGGGTGGGGCTACACCCAGCCAACCTGGGTGTTCGCGCACCGGCAGTTGCCGACGGTTGCTGGGGCGGACGTCCGGTTCGCCCAGGGCCCTGTCAGCGCCGTGCACGCCGAGGCCGTCGCCGTTGCCGAGGGGAAGGATCTGTGGATCGTGGGTGGCGGGGACTTGGCTGGCCAGTTCGCGGACGCCGGCCTGCTGGACGAAGTCTGGGTGCAGTACGCACCGGTGACCTTGGGTGCCGGGAAGCCCCTGTTGCCTCGTGCACTCGACCTGGAGTTGATCGAGGTGGCACGTAACCGCGACTTCGTGTGTACGCGCCACCGGGTGCTGCGCGGCTGACCAAATCGGGGTGGCCCAGAAAAATAGTTGGGTTATCTAGGCGATTTACCCTTGTTTCGGGGTTGTGATCGATTACAATGGAGGCATGACCCACACCCCCGGGGATCTACCCCCACCCAGCTTCGACCCACCCGACGAACCAGATTGGTCACACCCCGCAACCAGCGCTCAGGCATTCGACGCGCTCGACCACGCCCACCAGCAACTCCAGGCCGCCGAGGTCGCAGAACTGGTGGCCATCACCCACGCAGCAGACCTCTACCAGGTCGACATCAACCACGTCCTGGACGGCATGGAACGCCTCATCCCCGGCGGACACCACGGCACACCCCTGGTCGGGGAATTCCTCAGCCTCGAAATCGGCGGACTACTCGGCATCTCACCCCGGTCAGCAGCCAACCGAATCGCCCAGGCCCTCGACCTGCGGCACCGCTTCCCACACCTATGGCAGAGAATCCTGGCCGGTGAAGCCAGGGTCTGGCAGGCCAACCTGGTCATCGAACGCACCACCTTCCTCGACGTTAAAGCCGCACAGTATGTGGATGCCCGGGTCGCAGCCACCCTCCCCCGGCACGGCATCGGGTGGGTGATGAAGCACCTGCAGTCCTGGATCGACGCTGCCGACCCGAAGGCAGCCTTTGACCGGGCCTACGCCAAGATCAAGGATCGCCGGGTGCTGGTGTCCGGGATCGAAAACGGGTCAGTCACCATGTGGGGTCAACTAAGCCCAGCCGACGGAATCCGCTTCGACCACGCCCTCACGAAGATCGCGGAGAACCTGCCGGAGGATCACCGGGCAGCAGGCGACAGCCTGGACGCCCGCCGGGCAGCGGCGGTCGGGATCCTGGCGCGGCAGGCATTCGGGCAAGAGACCCTGCCCACCCACACCCTGGTCGTCCACATCAACGCGAGCGATCCCGCCCCCAACCCGGGCAGTACCAACGCCCACTGTGGTGCGGGCCTCGATGACGGCACCGGGGGCATTCACACCTTGGGTCTCACGGATGGGCCTGCGTGCCCACCAGCAGGCATCGCGAACATTGAGGGCTGGGGCCACCTGCTCACCACACAGCTCCCCGACTTCCTCGCTGGATCGAAGGTCATCGTCCGACCAGTCATCGACCAACCACCATCACCCCGGTCAATGCTTACGAGGTCCCAGACAGGATGCGGTTCGCGATCGAACAACGCAACCCCGTCGATGTCTTCCCCTACGGAACCCGCGCAGCCAAGGGATGTGACATGGATCACACGATCCCCTACACGCCCGGCGAACCGGACCAGACCCGGCTCGACAACCTGGGACCACTGTCCCGGTTCACCCACCGAGCGAAAACCCACGGCGGCTGGCATCTCGAACAACCAGCACCCGGCCACTTCAAGTGGACATCACCCGCCGGATACCGATACCTGGTCGCCCCGGACGGCACCACCGCCATCGGCAAGGAGAAATAGCCTGACAGAAGTCTGGGGCCCTTGGGCACGCGCTAATTCGAAAGACACTGACGAAACTGGATGATGCCTTCGCACATACCCGTATACGCAGTGTTCGGTGATGGACAGCACGCTCTGGCCACGGTTTACGGTGGCTCGGACAGCTTCACCCTCGGCTGCGCTGGGCAGCACAAATGGGTAATACTCTGCACTCACGACCCCTCTGGGCGGAAACTACTACCCAGAATTGGCAATCGTGGCGCCGCCCTGAACGCCTACGCAGTTCCAGTTGCTGATCCGGCCCTAGGCTGCCGGAATGGACACGGTGCTCGCGGCAGGAGTGATCATCACCAACCAGGCCGGGCAGATTCTGCTCGTGCGTCGCGCCAACGAACCACAGCGGGGCCGCTGGACGGTGCCCGGGGGCCGCGTTGAACCGGGCGAGACCCTGCGGCAGGCGGCTGTCCGCGAGGCGAGGGAAGAAACCGGTCTGGACGTGCGCATCGAACGCGAGGCACTGAACGTCCGGCTGCCCACCGCTGACGGCCGGGAGTTCGATGTGCACGACTTCGTGGCCACGGTCATCGGTGGGACCCTCACCCCCGGCGACGATGCCGCGGACGCCCGCTGGTTCGATCCGGACGAACTGACGAGCATCCCGCTCACCAAGAACCTGCTGGGCTACCTGCGGCAGGCCGGCATCACCGGTTTACCGCAGGAGACCCCCTAGGAACCCCTACGCCCCCAGGACTTCGGCGGCGTTCACTTGCTGGGTGAGCCGGGCCAGGGCGGCGTAGTAGCCGTGCTCGGTGGCCTGCTGGACGGCGGTGCAGAAGGGTTCGATCCAGCGGGCGGGGTGTTCGGCGACGAACTGCACCCGCTGGGCGCGCCAACCCACGGCGCGTGGTCCCTGCGTACCGACCTCGAGGGTGGCCAGCCGACCGACGAACTCGAGTTCGACGGCCAACGAATCGGGTGGCTCACGGTTCGACATCTCCATGCCGGCTGCGCGGTAAACCGCTTCGACGGCCATGGTTGACGGGGCGACGAACAGTGAGGCGTCGGGGTCGTCCAGCCACTGGCATTCGTAGGCCGGAACCAGTGCCCGGCCGGGCCCCTGGAAGAGGGCCGCGTACTCGGCGGCCAACTCGACCAGGAGTTCGTCAGCGGCTTGCCCGCTGATCGCCCGGTCAAGCACCTCCAGATCTGCCGCAACCACCTCCGACAGGCTCACCCTTCCCTGTTCGAGATTGGCCAGCGCCTCACCCAACTCGTGCTGCCAGCCCGTCTCGACCAGGCCGGTCGCCAACCGCAGCCCGGGCTGCGCCCAGCCCGCAGCCAGCAACCGCGCCAATTGCGCGATCACAGCCGGGTCTGGGCGCCTCCTGGGCGTCAATAGCCGGATCGCCTTCATTTGAGGAAGATGACCGACGGGTTGGTGCCCTTTTCGGGACGCAGCGTGAACGTCTCGCGGGTCTCGACGAGCTGCGACACCTCTGATTCGGGGTCGTTCAGGTCACCGAAAACCCGGGCTCGCGCTGGGCAGACCTCGATGCAGGCCGGCTGTTGCCCCTTGGCCAACCGGTGGTCGCAGAAGGTGCACTTGGCCACGGTGAGTGGCTGTTGTTGCTGCACGTTCGCGTCCCCGACGGGGAAGCCGGTGACGTACTGCATCTCTTCGGCGTTGCGGGTGCGGACGCCGTCATAGGGGCAGGCCTGCACGCACGCACCACAGCCGATGCACTTGTCGTAGTCGACCAGCACCACACCGTCGCTCTCGCGCTTGTAGGTGGCGCCGGTCGGGCAGACCGGGACGCACGGCGGGTCATCGCAGTGCTGGCAGGCCAGCGTGATGAAGAACATCGACAGGTTCGGGAAGGTGCCTGATGGGGTGTCCATCTGGTCACCGCCAACCGTGACGACCCGGTTCCACCACATGCCGTCGGGCAGGTTGTTCTCGGTCTTGCAGGCCACCGCGCAGGTGTGGCAACCGAAGCAGCGCTTGGTGTCGATCAGCATTGCCAACCGCTTTGTCGTCATCTCAGTTCTCCTCGGTCCAGGGGCGGATCTCGACGGTCGCGTCGAAGAAGCTCATGTTCACAGCCACCGGATCGACCGCGTTCGAATTCAGTTCAGAGAACGAACCGGCACGGTGCTGGTGGCGTTGCCAGCCCTTCGGGTAGGTCAGGCAACCCGGCTTGATGCCCTCAGTGAGCACCGCCTTGGCCACCGCCAGGCCGCGGTCGTTGTAGACCTCGACCATGTCGCCATCCTCGATACCGCGGGGTTGGGCGTCCACCGGGTTGATCTTGATGATCGGTTCCGGATCGAGTTCACGCAGCCACGGGGTGTCGAACCACATCGAATGCACCCGGAACCTGGCCCGCTCACTGAGCAGGACCAGCGGGTACTTGCGTTGCGCCTCGGTTCCGGGCCAGGCCTCGGTCGGCGGGAAGAACATCGGCAGCCGTTCCCGCTCGACCGGGATCTCCTGGCCGTAGTGGATGCGCGGTTGCGGATCCTCGTCGTAGAAGTGCAGCCGGCCGTCCACCGTCGGGAACTGCGGTTTGCCACCGTAGGCGAGCCAGGGCTCCGGGTGCACCTCGATCGCCCGCTTCTCCTTCAGCGCCTCGTAGTTGACACCCAGCATCTTCGACAGGTCGGTGTCGAGCGCCTGATCCATCAATTCGGCATCCGTGCCCGCGAAGTACTCTGACAGGCCCATCGCGTCGGCCAGCAGGCGAGCGATCTGGCCGTCCGGCTTGGCCTCGAAGAGCGGGTCGATCGCCTTCTCGGAGTACTGCACGTAGGGGTGCGTACCGAGCGCCGAGATGATTTCTTCCATCTCGTAGTAGTGCGCTGCGGGCAGGATCAGGTCGGAATAGCGGGCGGTGTCGGTGAACGCCAGGTCGCAGGTGACGATGAAGTCGAGCTTCGGCACCACCTCGGTCAGCCAGGCCTGCTGGTCGACAGTGTTGCCGACGATATTGCCCTGGTAGATGTACAGCGACTTGATCGGGTAATCGCGGTTCAGGGCGCGTCCGGTGCGCATGAACTCGGCCATCTTCACCACCGGCAGGGTGGTGCCCATCTTGCCCTCGGGTGCCATGAAGCCGTAGTTGACGCCGTGGTAGACCGCCCAGAACGAGTTCACTGCGCAGCCGGGTTTGGCGATATTGCCGGTGATCGCGGCAAGGGTGGCCCAGCTGCGGCCGGTCTCGCTGCCATTGTTGTAGGCCTGCACACCCCAACCGGTGACCAGCGTGGTCGGCCCGGAAGTGAAATCGGCGGCCAGTTGCTCGATCGTCTCGACCGGTATCTCGGTCAGTTCGGCACCCAACTCGGGCGGGTACTCCTCCAGCCGTTCGCGCAGCAACTGGAAGGCCGTTGCCACCTTGATGCCCTCTACCTCGTGGTGCCCCTCGATGGTCGGGTTGGACGCCTCATCAAGCGCCACATATTCACCGTTCTCGTCCAGCACGACGATGCGGTCGTCGTCTTCGTGGCCAAGGTCACGCATCCGCAGGAAGACGCGGGTGTCATCACGCACCAGGTAGGGCCCGACGGTGTGGTTGGTGATGAATTCGACATTGTGCTTGTCGTCGCGGACGATGCAGTGCATCATCGTCATGATCAGCGCGGCGTCCGAGGCCGGCCGGCACGGGATGTACTGGTCGGCCAGTGCGGCGGCATGGGTGAAGACGGGGTCGATGACGATGACCTTGGTGCCACCGTCCTGCGCGTCGGCCACGAAATGCCAGTTGTGGATATTGGCCTCGGTGATGTTGTAGCCGTCGATGATGATCGTCTTGGCGTTCTTCCAGTCCTTCGGGCCGTTGCCGTCGGTGAAGCCGGCCACCCGGTGGTAGCCGACCATGAATGCCATGTCGAGGGCGACCTCAAGGGTGGTGGCGCCCATCGCGTTGGCGAGCCGGGGCATCATGCCGGGCAGGGTGCCGTGGAAGAGCGTGTGTGAGCCGGTTCCGCCGTAGAAGGCGACTGCCTCATCGCCGTACTCGGCCCGGGTGGCCTTCCAGTTGTCGGTGATCAGCTTGATCGCTTCGTCCCAACTGATCCGCCGCCAGCGGTTCTCGCCGCGCTCCCCTACCCGCAGCATCGGGTACTTGATCCGGTCGGGGTTGTGCAGCCGCTGCAGGTTGGTCAGCCCGCGCAGGCAGATGCGGTTGTAGTCGGTGTCGGGCAGCGGCGCGAAGGTGGATTTCACCACCCGGCCGTCGCGGACGTGCACCTCGTGCGGGCAGAAGCCGCCGCAGTTGGGCCGGCAGACGCAGCGGAAGATCTGTTCACCGCTGGCGGGCTGCGTGGTTTGCCGCAGGACGCCGTCGTCCTCGGACAGGAAACTGGGTTTGTTCGATGTGGTGGTCATGACTTGCTCCCTCAGATCACCGGGGCGTGGATGCCGGACTTGAGAACGGCCTTGCGCGAAAGCAGGACGCCCAGGCTGGACAGCGTGGCGGCCAGCCACCATGCGGTTCGTGAACGGGTGCCTGCGCCGAGCAGCGCGAGCAGCGCGGGCAGCAGTGTCCCGATGGCACCGCCACCCAGAACGAAGTTGGGTTGCTGGACGCCCTCGACCAGTTCGTCGCGGGTCATCCGCGCGGCAGCATCGCTGTGTTTCAGGTTGTCCAGGTGGGCCGAGGCCAACCCGGCAGTCGCTGCAGCAGCGGCAACCGCGCCCGCACTCAACCACCCGGTTGGACGCTGGGTGAGCGCACCAGTCAGGACAGTGCCGGCGACGGCTGCGTTGGCGGCAAACAGGCCGGGCAGGTATGGCGATTCCCAGCCCGAGACCGCAGCGGAGCGATTCAGGAAGAACCCGTCATAGCTCACCACGACAGCTGATGCGGCCGCAGCCGTTGCTGCAGCCACGTTGGCCGGGGTCTTCGCGCCGACCAGGCGCAACCCGATTGCGGCGGCACCGCCGACAGCGAACGCCGCGAATGCCCACGAGCCACGCGCGATCCATGATGCGCCCGGCTTGGCGAAGACCCGCCAGACCCGTTCGGGACGGCCCAGGTCGAGCAGCAGCAGTGCCCCCTTGCCGCCTGCGCCCAGCGTCCAGCCGACGCACATGCCGGGCACACTGCCGGTGGCGGCTGACGCGGTGAATGTGGCAGCACCCACGCCGCCGAGGGCCATCTCCCACCACATTGGGGGAATCGCCCACAGCGTGTCGTGCCGGTAGGCGCGTTGTACCTCGATGTCGAGGTTCGCCTCTGGGGTTGGGTCGTTGAGTTCACGAGGCGGCACTGGGGCTGGCTTGATGCGCAGCACCTTGCGGCAGATCACGTCAGCGCAGCCATCCAGACCGTTGTCGGCCTGGCGAAGAGTTGCCTCGACCAGTTGGGCCAGGCGATGCAGTGGCGCGGCGGGCGCCTTCAGCACACTGGTCACCTCACTCACCCCTCTTGCGGGTCAGGACGGCCATGAACTGGGCGATCCCCAACGCGATCATCGCCAGCAGTGCGACCTTGACCGTGTTCTTTGTCTTGTCATAGGTGGCGGCGCTCACCTCGGTCTGTTTCATCCCTGCCCCTTTGCAGTTTGCCGATCCGTGTGCAACACACTACGAGACCAGATTCTCAAAAGCTAGGGCGGGTGGGCACAAATCTGAGACGACTGGCTCAAACACTCATCAATTGCCGGTTCCAGGCCGGAGCGAGTTCCAGCATCAGGAACTCCAGGGTTCCGCGGGAACGTGAGCCACTGATGCACCAGGCCTCGATGATGCCGAGCTCACCGGCGGCATAGTTGCGAGCCAGCGCATCAATCAGGAACTCGTGCCGGGACGACCCCACCTGGTTGAACAGATCAATTTCGTCCTTGCGTCGGGTCACGTAGTTGAAGGTTGACTCATACATGTGCGTCATCAGCATCGGCCGGAGCACTGAGTGGTCACTGGCCAGGGACCGGGCGTAAACGTCGGCGAATTCCTCGACATGGGCAGCCAGCCGCGAGATGAGGTCGCGGTGCACCGCCCGCAGAGCTTCACCAGCGCCACTGGCCTGCTGGACGAAATCGGAGCGCTGGGCGTCCAACTGCTCGGCCATCAGGTCGAGCAGCACTTCAGAGGCCGAGGACGCATGCCGGTAGAACGTCGCACGGCTCACCCCTGCCGCCTCGCAAATTTCTTCCACTGCCAGGTCTTCCACCGACTGCCGCACAGCCAACCGCAACACCGCCGCCCGCAAACGCCGCCGGGTACGAGCCACGCGAGGATCAACAGAATCACGGCCCACATCATCAGCGGCGTCAGTGTGGTTCGCCAGCCAGGCCCGCATCAGCGAAGCCGGATCATCTGCGGCCTGCAACTGCTCCCAGTGCGAGTGCAACCGGGCGCGCTCCCGACTATCCAGATCGCGCCAGCCAGTACCCGGCTCGGCGCCCCGATGCTGGGCGATCAGATCAACCATCCCGCGGGCCATCCGGACCGACATCGGACGCACCCCGGCACGCCTGGTGTGCCGAAAATCGGCAATCGCCTGCTCAGGGATCACCCACACCCGCCCGACCCGCTCGGCGTTCAACTGCCCGGAATGGATCAACTGCCCAATCCGCTGGCGGCTGAGGCCAAGGCGTTCGGCCGCTTCGGTGACCGAGAGGGGCTTCATGACACTAGCCTAGCTGTCTGGCAAGGCTTGTTCCAAGCTATAACGACTCTAACGCCAACCCGTTATAGTCGTTCTACCTGAGTCGCCAAGTGGCTCGCGGATCTTTGGGTGAATCGCCTTCCCAGATGACGAGGTCTGCATCGCGCAGCCAACGGGATGGCCAGGCCTGCTGGCTTGATCGCGCGGACTTCCGCTCGAACCACTGGCTCTCGGGAAGCTTGAGCAACTGGCTTGCCGCCTCATCCGGAGGAAGCCGCAACGCTTGATCGACCGCAGCAGAGACCATGCACTTGCTCTAACATTTTAATAGTTGGTTGCATGCCGCAGTTTTCCAGCGGCCCGCGCGGTTTGGCTCAGGAGGTCACTCTTGAGTGCTGACCCTCGATGCGGTCGAAGTGTGTGTAGACGTTGAACCGCTCCCCGCGCATGAAGCCGACCAAGGTGACTCCCGCTTTGTGAGCCAGGTCAACGGCTGCTGTTGAGGGCGCCCCAACTGCAAGAAGAACCGTTGCTTCACTCTTGATCGCACGCGTGACCATCTCTTCACTGAGACGTCCCGAGAACATGAGGATGAGCGGTTGGAGGTCCAGACGTGCTCTTAACGCAGCGCCCAGGACCTTTTCCAGGGCATTGAGCCGGGAGACGTCTTCCCTCACCAGAAGCAGTTCCTGCAGATTGGCCACGGCCACGTGGTGGGCCATGCCCGTGGAAGTGAACAGTGGGCAGGCCGCCATGAACCGCCCATGCAAGCTGGCGATTTGCGCTGGGGTGAGCTTCAAACGAGGAGCCGTCGCGGGCGTCCTCGGTTCCTCAGCAAAGGAGGGACCGATGCTCACCGAAATTGCTCGGCGTGGGTGGTCAACCTGCACAGACATCAATTCTTCGATGACTCGTAGCTGGCCTGCCACAAAACAATGTCCGACTGCCAGATCTTCGAGCTCACGTGGGCTGCAATTGAACCGGAACGTGTACTGCCCGTTGACGAACAATTCATATGGGTCCTCGCGCAGCAGGATGTCGTCGACTTCACCGGACTGATCGCCATCGTGGCGAAGCACCGCCCACTCGCGTGTCAACGACACCATGTCTTCTGTCACCTCAGGCATGGGACGTGGCTGCGGCTGCCGGGATAGCCTCTGGTGGCTTCACCATTGACCTGGTCAGCCAGAGGCAGACTGGCTCTACGAGAATGATCAGCACGTAGGCAATCCCCCACAATTGAGGCGCCGGCCCGAGCCAGCGGCTTACCAATCCGGCATCCAAACCAGTCATAATCCAGGTGAGGAAGAATGTGATGGCGAGCAGCATCATGGTGACCAGCGCAACATCCTTCAGCAGGAACCAGGCCACCGTTCCAGGCTTGGCCCCGACAGACTCGGCCCACTTCTGGCCGATCGGGTTGACTGGCACCACACTTGAGAACACCGTCCCGATGACTGTTCCCAGCCCTGTCCCGACCAGTATCCCCATCAAGGTCATGGGTGTTCCAGTGACTACAGGGGTGGCGATGCTCATGAAGAAGGAAAGGAACAACGAGATCCAGAAGTTCATGACGATACCGAAGAGCATGATTGTTTCTCTTTCGTAAAGTTGACAGGCTCACTTGTTGACTGGGGTGACGCGCACCCACATAGAGTTCTCGGTCCCACCGGCAATTGGATCGATGGTGTCCAATGCCCCGGTCATCAGCCGATTGAAGTTGGTTTGGTCAGCAGCCTTTTGACCGAGGGTCCCGACCAGCCGACCGAGCGCACCCCCAACAGCGATCACATCAGGGTGATAGAGCTGCGAGACAACCAGCCTTGCTGTGAGTTGCCCCCAAGCAGATTCCACCAATACCTCTTGGCCTTCAACCAGGCCCTTCCGGCGGGCCGTGGCCGGATTTATGCAGACGGTGTTGGTGTAGGGATCGAGATCGTAATTGATCTTCATGAGCCACGGGAACTGATCGATTCCGCCACATCTCAGGTTGGCGGTAGGGATCTTATAGTTCATGGCGAGCAGATCGTAGCCCTCGGGTTGCTCAGACAACTGCGTTTGACGCCACCGGGGGATCGGATCATAGAAATCCAGCGCCTTACGCCAGTCATAACCCGGGATCTCCACATTATGGGCGGCCATATTGCGTCCAAGACTCTCACCGCTCGCACGCAGACGCTCGAAATAGATCGGATGCCTGGTCTGATTGCCGGGGAAATAGGAATAGTTATAGCACTGGTCGAGCGGCAACCTCTTGATGAATAGACCATGGCGCTGGAACCACTCGATGCCCTTCCCATCCGTATACGCCTTTAGGCCACGGTCGAGGATTTCGGCATAGCTGTACCTCTGAGTGACGTCGAACTTGTCGGCGTCCGCAAGCGGCGCCATGGTGATCTCGCCAAGCATGACGCCGATCTGGTTGAACGCAGCCAGCAAGGCTGGGAGCTTACCCATCCGATCGAGGATCTCAATGACAATGTCCTGGGATTGTTTGGCGTCATGCACCAAAGGCATCGGATCACGGAACATCACCTGCTTGAGCCCCAGAGTGTCTTTTCCAAAACCGGAGAACGACGATTCATAAATATTGACCACCATGCGTTCCAGCTGAGAACTTTCAGGCAGCACAACATCAGACAGTGCGACGACCTCGTCGTAGTTATACCCAATCGTTGCCACGAACGGGATGGACGAAAGACCGGCAGCAATCTCCTCTTGGTCAGTGGTCCCGACGACAGGATTCGCTCCGATCATGAGTGCGGCCCTGACGTCGTACGGCAAGCCATAGGCGCGGGGATCTGCCGCGACCTTGTAGGCGAGGAAGGGCATGGAATGACGGTGCGGGAAGTACTCCACCAGGTCGACGTGCTCGGGGGGATAGCTGAAAGGCTCACCGACGGCCTCGTGCACCGGTGTGACAGTGCCGTCCTCATCGGGCTTCAATAGCGGCCCAGCGACGCAGCCCAGACAACCGCCAGGCACATCGAGCGCACCGACCAGCGCCATCAGGATCTTGCAGGCCAGGTCGGCTACGGTTCCGTCCTGGTGGTTCAGCGCCCCCCGAGAGCCGATGATGCTCACTGGCCGCAGCGGCATCACGGTGCCGTTGATCTCAATCGTGGCACCGATTTGGGCGTATTTCACGAAGTCATTGGCGATTTCGCGGATCTTGGCTGCTGGCACGGTTGACAACTCGCTGGCCCATTCCGGCGTGTAATCGACCATCGCCTCGTGAATCAGGCTGAAGGAGGTGCGCAGAAGCTCCCCATCCGGTGCCACAACCTCGCCCTGCAACACCGGGGTACCTGCTGCAGGATCGTCGAATTCGTAGATCCCGCCGTCCGAGCCGAGCACGACCGGCCGACCCGCCGCTGACCGCGCATAGCTTCCATCGGGCCGGATCAAGTACACCCCGTTGGTGCGGTTGGTCAAGAAGTCGATATCCCAGTGCCTGTTCTCATACAGAACGACGTTGAGAAGCGCAAGAACGAATGGAAGATCACCGCCCGGTTTGATGGGCACCCACTCACCCTGCGCGGCCTCGACCGATCCGCGCGGATCCACCACGATCATCTTCATACCGCGTTCGATGGCCTCTTGCACTGAGCGGGCATCCCCATTGGCGTATGCATTGTTGCCGCCGCTGGAACGGCCGATCGAGATGTGGTAATCGCAAAGCGTATAATCAGCAGCCGGCGTTGGGAAGGCTCCTTGGGTCAGAGACGTGGCGTAATGAACGGTACACAGCGGCCCGTTGGACTGAATGAGGTTTGGAGTGCCAAATGCCATGGGCATGAACGGCATCATGGATGTGAAGAAATCCATTGTGCCGAAACCGACATTGATCAGCAGGCTTCTTGGGTCATATTCCTGCGCTTCAGTGAACTTGTCTGCCACCAACTGCAGCGCTTCTTCCCAACTGATATCCACCCAGCCCGGATCTTCGTTGAGGCCCTTTTTTGGATTGGTTCGCTTGATAGGGTTCTTGATTCGGTGTTCGTTATAGGTGTGTTGAATGTGGGACTGACCGCGGGGGCAGAGCGCACCCTGGTTGGTCAAGGAGTGGTAGTTGCCCTTGACCTCCATTAGCACATCGTTCTTGAGCCGGTATTTCAATGCGCAATCCCCACGCATACACATACGACAATATCCCCAGCGCCACTCGCCATCGGGATTGTCCCCTCGCTCAAACGCGTCGTTTCGAGTGAGTTCCAACTTCACTGGTTCGGCCATTTCTCATTCTCCATTCACGACAACTTGGCGTGGACGCCGGCCTTGAGCACCGAAACCCGGATCGCCCAGACCCCGAACGCAGCACAGATCACCGCGGCGGCCCAGCCGACCGGGTTTACCGACACCACAAAGCTTGCTGCGGCGATAACGAGCGGAACGCCGCTCCCGACTCCCAGGCCGACGAAGACGAACATCGGGCGGAGGCTGCCCTGGGTCAGCAGGTGCCAACTGATTCGCGCCGACTCGAGTCCTGAACCGATGTCAACGACATATGACCACGCGGCCAGGATTTTGGCCACAGCTGTGGCGAGCACCAACCACGACAGTGCCGGGGTGACAGAGCCGGACAGGGCAGCTACCAATGCTGATCCGACCAGCAAAGCATCCGCAGCGAAGAGCAGCGGCAGCGCACCTGAATGCCACCCGTAGACCCCGGTGGAGACCATGAGGAAGAAGCCGTCGTAGCTGATCAGGATGACAGAAGCGATGCATGCCACCCCGGCCGCGACTCCGGCAAGGGAAGGCCATAGGTTGAACAAGCGCAGCGCACATGCCACAAGTCCGGTCGCAGAGAATACTGCGAACGCCCAGGAACCGCGGGCGATCCAGGACGTGCGGGGCTTCGCGAAGACACGCCAGACACGCTCCGGGCGGCCCAGATCAGCGAGCAGCAGGACGCCTTTCAGCACCGCTACGAGGACCCACCCGACAATCATGCCGATGGTGCTGCCGCTGGCTGCTGAAACCAGGAAGGCACCTGCGCCGACGGCACCGAAAGTCATTTCCCACCACATTTGGGGAAGCGCCCAGTCCGTTTGGCGACGGGGGGCATTCATGCCTTGGCTCTTTACGAGCAACGCCTCGTGATCAATAATCTTGGTCATGGCGGCCTCTCAGTTGATGTAGTAGACCTGCGGGTCGGTGCCGAGTTCTGCCCGCAACTGGACGCCTTCGCGTTCGTTGATCAATTGCTGCATTTCTTCGGTGGTGCCAAAGAACCGGGCATTCGGCAAGCAGGCCTGCACGCACGCGGGCTCCTGCCCTGCAGCCAAGCGACCGTTCCCTTTGCAGAAGTCGCACTTGTCAACTACCCCGTGCGGAAAGTCCTCGTACATGACCATCTCGTAAGGGGTCATGCTGTCGCCGTAGGATTCCGCCTTGCTTCGGGTGTATCGGGCACCGTAGGGACACGCCTGGATGCAGGCCCGGCAACCGATGCAGGCATCCTTGTTGACTACGACGATGCCGTCTTCGTCGATATAGGTGGCGCCGGTCGGGCAGACGGGAACACAGGGCGGGTTCTTGCACTGCATGCACAACACGGGCAGGCTCAACCGTTTGGCATGCGGGAACTCCCCGATCTCCTCACGCAATACCTTCGACCTCGTAATGCCCGGCGGCGTGCCGTTGGCAGACATACAGGACGTGACACAAGCGTCACAACCGATGCAGCGCTTGAGATCGATCACCATCATGTAGCCCATGAGGCCTCCTCGCCCGGAATGAACTTCTCTCAATAGGAGGCTACGAAGCCCGGGACCAACAAGTCACGCTGTTTGAGTGGCTCCTTTCGGGCGGCAAGGGCAACCATCCGGGTATGAGAGGGGTACCCGAAAGTAGATACCCCGACTATTCGTCGAGCAAGCCGTCCCGGAAGGCGCGAACTGCCGCCTCTGCGCGATTGGCTGCACCCAGTTTGGTCATGATCAAATGCACGTACTTTTTAACGGTGTTCTCGGATAATCCCAGCTTGCGGGCGATCTGGTAATTCGAATCACCCTCTGCGACCAAACGGACTACTTGCTTTTGCCGTTCGCTGAGATCCGAGTTTTCGGCACCATAGTCATCAGGCCCTGCCCGGTTGAAAAGCACGCCAGCCATAGACGGGGAGACCACGGAGTGGCCATCCCTGATATCCCGCAAGTAGTTCTTCAGTTGCCGGGCGGGGACGTCCTTGAGGATGTAGCCACGCGCGCCCGCCTGCAACGCCTCAAGCAAGTCATCGGAATCCTCTGACACCGTGAGCATGACCACTGCAC
>JBMNPP010000024.1:0-20991 GCA_050943675.1 Brooklawnia sp. | reverse complement strand
CGTGGTGGCCCAGCTCGGCCTGGGCCTGGACGAGCGCGGAAACATCAGCCGGGACGACTCGTACCAGACCAGCGTGCCAGGAGTATTCGCCTGCGGTGACGCCGGACGCGGCCAATCGCTGATCGTGTGGGCCATCGCCGAGGGGCGCAGCTGCGCCCACGGTGTGGATGGCTTCCTCACCGGTGGGCCCAGCGCGCTGCATCGGCCGATCAACCCGACTGATCGGCAACTGTTGGCCTGAGGGCAGCTCCCTTGGCCGAATCAGTGGTCGGAGTGGCGCGACTGGAAGTCGGCCAATCCTGCCCAGAATCCGTTGTCCGCCAGACCGCGGTAGGCGGCCCGGAAGAGGGTGAAGATCTCCTTGTAGCGCTCGTGCAGGGTCGGGTTGGGCTCGTAGGTGGCGGTCGTCCTGACCATGGCGTCGACGGCCTCCTGCATTGACGAGAAGACCCCGGCGCCCACCGCTCCGAGCATTGCCGCGCCAATGACCGCGCACTCGCCTTCCTCCAGGGCCACGACGGGCCGGCCATAGACGTCCGCCTGGATCTGGCACCACTGCTGACTCTTGACCGCGCCACCCGAGAGCCTGATCTCGTCGAGCGGGGTGCCCATCTGGGCGAAGAAGTCGAGCACATCCTGGGTTTCGAGGGCCACACCCTCCATCACTGCGCGAGCCATCGCCCCGGTCGAGTGGGCAAAGGTGAGGCCAAGGAAGCCCCCACGGGCGTTGGCGTCGAAGTTGGGTGCATTCGAGCCGGCCAGGTAGGGCAGGTAGAGCAAGCCCCTGGAGCCTGCCGGTACCTTGGCCACCATGCTGTTCAGCACCTCATAGGCACTGTCGCCGCCCTGGTTCTCGACTGTCTGGCCCACATATCCCACGGCGTCCCGGAACCATCTGAATGATGAGGCGGCAGCTGCAGTGAGCCCTTCACTGATCCACTTCCGCTCGCCAGCGATCGCCGAGGCGGAGCAGTTGATGCGGCAATTGGGGTCAAACCGTGGCTCATCCTGATGAGCGATCGTCACCCCAGCGGTACCCAGGGTGATTTCAGCCAGACCCGGCGCGATCACACCAGAACCAACTGCGGCGCATTGCTGATCGCCGCCGCCGGTCACCAGCGGGGTTCCCTCGGCCAGCCCGGTCCTGCGGGCACCCTCGGCAGACAGCGTCCCGACCTGCTGGCCGGACGGGACCAGGGTTGGCAGCAGGGCAGGATCGATATTGAGCCGCGCACAAAGGTCGAGATCCCACTCAAAGGTGCGGATATTCATCAACCCGTACAGTGAGGCATTCGAGTAGTCCATGTAGTAGCCGTCAGCACCATATTCGTGCAGGAACCACTCCTGGCAGGTCAGGATCTTGGCGGTCCTTGCGTATACCTCGGGCTCGTGCTTTTGCATCCACATGATGTGGGGGCTGGTCCAGACCACTGAGGGTGGCATCCCAACGATGTCGTAGTGCTCCTCGACCCCGATGTTCTGGATGAGCCATTCAACCTCGGCGCCGCAGCGGGCGTCCTGCCACGAGATGCCGATACCATCGCGCAACAGTTTGCCGTCGGCGTCCACGTACATGTGCAGGCAGCGCTGGGTCGAAAAGCCGATGGAACGGATCTGGTCGGGGGCCAATCCGGACTTCGAGACGACCTCGCGCAAGACCTCGTCATTGGATTTCGAGAGCAGGTTGATGTCCTGGTCGACCCAGCCGGGCCGGGGGAATATGCAGCCGTACTCCCGATATGCCTCGGCGATGATCTTTCCTGTCAGGTCATAGATCTTTGCCTTTACCCCTGTAGTGCCTGTGTCAATTCCGATGACGTAATTCATGTGTGCTCCATTGCTGAAGAATCTTGTGAAATCAGAGAACGATCAGGTGTACGGCGCGATGGCCGCGTGGTAGGCGTCGAAGACCTCATTGATGAAGCCTTCGGTCCAGAGCCCTGCGAAGCCGAGCACGTCGGCAACCGACGTGCGTTTCCGCATCAGGCGGGCATTGGTGAAGGCCCACCGCGCGTGGCTTTCATCGATCCGGGCGGGAATGTCCTCCCACCGCAACGGATGTCCGGTTGCTGCCAACGCGGCCACATACTCCTGGGGTGTGGTGACGAATCGCCGCAGGTCCTCGCGGTGCCGCGGCCAGTTCGCGGTGAAGGCGCGGATGGCTTCGGCACTTGCGCGCCATTGTTCAATCTTCTGTGAGAAGTCGTTCCAGCATTCCCGCCAGGCAAATCCCTCCTTGTCAATCGGGCCGAATGCGGCCTCCACCTGCGATTGCCAGTAACCGTGGTCGATCGCGGCCAGGTCGAGGCCGTCCAGTGAATCGAGATCCAGCAAGTGCTGCCATGCGATGAGGCTCAGGATCGTCGCCAGCGCACACTGCGACCCGTGGTTGCCGATTGGCCGCTGGTGGTAGTTGGCCGCCATATCCAGTGTGTGGCTCGTGACGTGTTCAAGCCCGGACAGCGGCGCCGACTCACCAGCAACCGTCATCGCCAACCCGCAGGCCGCCAGATCCAGCGCCGTTGCCCCCATGGCTGCCAACCCCGGGCCCGACAGGATCTCGTCGCGGGCCAGGAACCGCGATCGCGCATGCTGCATGAGATCCCACGACAACGGCTCCCAGCCGGTCAGGCCCAGCAGGTGTCCGAGTCGGTAGTCGGCGAATGAGGCCGCCGCGACAGAGGCGTCGCCGATTCCACCCAGGTTGTATTCGGGTGGGGCATCGGACAGCAATTGGGTGTCGAGCAGCAGCACGTCGGGCAGGCGGCTGGGTAGCGTCCGCTTCACCCCGTCGATGGTCAGCACGACCATGCCGGAGGTGAACGCGCACACCGAGTTTGCGGTCTGCGCGACGATCAGCCGCAAGCGCTGTTGATGATGCGTTTCATATTCATGGACAGCGTGCTTGGTGATGTCTGCCAGCACGCCCGAACCCAGGCAGATCACCGCCTGTCCAGGTCGCAGCCCGGCCCGCACTTGTGCCACCCGCTGCGAATCCGGGTGTACCTCGCCACTGAGCCTCACCACTTCGACCTGATGACCGGCATCCCGCAGTGCAGCGGTCACCATCGGCTTTATCGATTCACCCGAACGGAACATGTCGACATCGTCCTGGGCGATTAGTACTGACTCGGCCGACCGGACCAGTTCGCCAAGCTCATCCAGCGCGCCGGGAGCAAGGACGATCTCGGCCAGCGCAAGGCGGCGGTCCCGTCCAGAGATGGTCGTCAGTTCTTCGTACAAACCGGCCTGCGGGCCGCTTCGTACCTGAATGTTCACGTCGGGTCCGTCCTTCCTTGATCAGCTTGTTGGTTGGGCTGGGCTGGCATCGGCGTCGGTCGTGGCGAACGGGGCCCGGTGACGGGCCACCAGTTGGCGGTACTGCTCGACCTGCCGAGCGCGTTGGTCGGGGGTCCAGGACAATGCGGAGGCCATCCGGTCAGCTATATCCGACACCGCATCCAGTCCGCCCTGGCCATCCCAGAAGAACAGCGACGTCCGGCGCACCATGAAGTCCTCCAGCGAGCTGCAGAACTCGTGCCGAAGGCAATAGGTCAACTCCGCAGCAGTGACATCCCTGGGGGCAATGACCTCGCGGGCGGCCGGTTCGTCGTTCCATAGCTCGAGCAGACGGTCAGCGTTGGCGCCGAAATGCCTCAGCCACCGCAACGCGATCGGCTCGGGCACACTCGATTGGCGCAGCCGCGCGCGGATTCCGCTCAGAGCATCACTGTTGCCGCCTGATATCGGCACCCGATGGGCCCGGTACCCAGTTCTCTTGTCTCTCGACGCCTTGACCGCCGTGTCAATGACGTGCCTGGCCATCACCCGGTGGCTGGTCAGCTTGCCGCCAGTGACCGTAATCATGTCGCCTGGACCGGTCTCGACCTTGTGTTCCCGTGAGGCACTGCCCACCGTGGTGCCGGGCGCGGGGGCGATCAGCGGACGGACCCCGGCCCAGCTGGCCAGGACGTGCGACTCATCGACGTGGGCATCGGGGATCGTGTGGTTGGCCACGTTCAGCAGGTACTGGATATCCTTCTCGGTCGGCTCGACTTGGTCGAGGTCCCCGTGGTACTCGGTATCAGTGGTTCCCAGGTAGACACGGTCTGGTTCGAGCGAGGGCATCGGCCACGTGACCCGACCATCATCTGGTGACCTGATGAAGACCGCTGTGTCCAGCGGGAAGTCCTTCTTGTCCAGCACGATGTGGATGCCCTTGGACGGCAACAGGCGAGCGGCGGGGGCGCCGTATTCCTTGGCGAGCAATTGCCCAGCCCAGGGCCCGGTGGCATTGACTACCTGTTTGGCGTGCATCCTGAGCAGTTGGCCGGTCAATTCGTCGCGAGCCTCGACCCCGGTGATGCGCTGGCCTTGGCGGATCAGTCCTGTCACCGCGACGTGGTTCAGCGTCAGTGCGCCGTGTTCAGCGGCGCTCTTGATCAGGTCCAGGGTGAAGCGGGCATCGTCGGTCAGGACGTCGAAGAACATCCCTGCGCCGCGCAAACCGTGCGGGTTGAGGTGCGGTTCGCGTTGCAGCACCTTGGCAGCGCTCAGCATCTGGTGCCTGCGGGCACGCCAGTGTCCGGATGCCACGTCGTAGAAGGTGAGCGCGAAGTTCAGCATGCCCAGGCCGTAGTCATCGCCCTCATAGACCAGGTACAGGAACGGATCCACCCTGGTCAGGTGCGGTGCCAGCTTCAGGGCAAGTTCGCGCTCCCGCAGCGACTCGGCCACGAGTTTGAACTGGTAGGTCTCCAGGTAGCGCAATCCGCCGTGGATCAGCTTGGAGGACCGGCTCGATGTCCCGGAGGCGAAGTCGTTCTTCTCCAGCAGCAGCACCGATAGGCCGCGGAGCGCAGCATCCCGGGCGCAGGCAGCGCCGGTGACTCCTCCGCCAACCACGATGAGGTCGAATTCACGTGCAGCTGCATCTGCTGCTGCTTGTCGGAGTTCCATTTCTGTTCACAGTCCCAACTTGCCCGGGTTGAGGATTCCTGCCGGATCGAGCGCGGCCTTTATCCGACGCAGGACGACATGGGCCGAGCCCAGGGAGCGTTCGGAGTAGGGCGAACGGACCAGGCCGCCACCGTGGTGGTGGGACAGCTCTGCGTCGTTTTCCAGGCAGATGTCCATCGCGGTCGCCCAGATCTCGCGCAGGCGTCCCACTGCGGCCTCGTCGGAGGGCGCCTTGCCCAGCAGGATCATGTACATCGATGTGCCCTGGGTATAGACGTGTGAGAAGTGGCTCAGCACCTCATCAGCCAGCGGTGTCAACGCCTTCTTGAGTTCCTGGTAAAGCTTGCCGATACCGTCCCAATTGTGGGCGACCTCGATGGTTTCGGCGAAGCCGCCCGGTGTGGCCAACAGGTTCTCCACCGACGAAAAGTCGAAGCGACGATCCATCCACGCGTCCACCCCCTGCGGGCCGATGTCGATCCCGCCAAGGTTGGTGAGCAAATCGTCCAGGATGTCCATCTCGACCCGGGCCAGGGCCTCGGGGCCACGGGTGCCCACGAAGCAGGCAGGCGTGGAGAAGTTCTCGTCCACCATCGCATGCCGCGCTTCATCGGTGTCGTAGAGACGCAGCAGGAACGGCCGCAGACCCAGGAGCGCTTGTTCGCGCATGAACTCCAGGCCCGCATCCACACTTGGCAGTGAATACGTCCTGAGCAGGGTGGGCAGGTTGCCCCGGAAGACCTTGAGTGTCACCGAGGTGATGACGCCCAGGGTCCCTTCGGATCCGATGAAGACCCGACGTAGGTCGGGGCCCATCGCGGCCCGCGGCGACGCCTTGAGGTGCACTGTCTCACCGGTCGCCAGCACGACGGTGTAACCGGTTACGAGGTCTTCGATACCGCCATACATCGACGAGAACTGACCGGTTGCCAGGGTCGCCAGCCAGCCACCCACGGTTGACCGGTAGAGCGATTGAGGGGAGTGGCCGAGCGTGTAGCCCTGTTGCGCCAGCGCGTCCTGGAGGTCGGAGCCTCGCATGCTGGCGGTGGCAGTGACGGTCATGTTCTGCTCGTTGAAATCCATCGTGGCGGGGATGGCCGAGACATCCAGCACGATGCCACCCCGCACTGGCAGGGGCTGTCCGGTCACCGAGGAAGCCAGTGCGCGAACAGTGAGCGGTACACCAAACTCGGTTGCCAGGGAGAGGACCTGGGGTACCGCCTCGAAGCTGCTGGGGCGGACCACGACATCAGCCCGGTAGTTGTGCTGGCCGAGCATGTGTTCCTTGACCACCACTGGCCAGGTGTCGAAACTGGTCGCGTCCAGGGTCGCCGGGGACACGTCAACCGCTTCGTGGCCAAGCAGGTTGTTCAGTTGCGAAATGAGTTCGGAAGGGACCGACATGCTTCTCCCCAATAGTCCGGGTATGGAATAATCTAGAAGTAGATTACTGGTGGGTGCGAGAAGCTGTCAAGGGTAATGTCTGGTTCGGAGGTATACGCAGATGGGTGGAACGCCGCGGGTCGGGCAAAAGGGCTTACAGAGGGCAATTCATGCGATTGTCCTGGACGCCCTTTCGCGCTCTGTCGGCGGGACGCTGGCGACCAATGGCGAACTGCAGGAGCGGGTGGGGGTGGGCGCAGGTACTGTCCAGCGCGCCCTGGACCTGCTCGCTGATCGAGGTGCATTGCGGACGACGGCTCGCGGGCACCTGGGCAGGCGCATAGATGCGATCAGCCTGGGTGATTGCTGGCAGGCAGCCGGCCTGGCCCCGGTGCGTTTCACCATGTCGACCGGTGGCCCCATCGAGCTGGATGCCCTGGAGGCCGCATTGTCCGACGAACTGACCCGGATGGGCATTCCCCACGGCTTCGCCCACGTAAGAGGTGGCAACGGGCGCCTGGCGGATGTTTCGGCTGGCCGCAGCGATGTAGCTGTGGTGTCTGCCGGTACGTATAGCTGCGTTCTGGAGAGCCTCGGGCTGGATGGGCTTGGTCCGGCCAGGCTGTTCCCTCCGGGTACCTACTATGCCCCGGAGCGGCTGGTAGTGCTGCGCGGGCCCGCCGCTGCTGACCCGGCTCTGGCCCGGACGGTGGCCATTGACCATCGGTCCTTCGACCACGAGGCACTCACCGTGGCCGAGTTCCCCGTCGAGGCGGGTTTCACCCATGTGGACATGCACTTCACCGAAGTTCCGGCCAAGGTCCTGGCAGGCATCGTGGCCACCGGGATCTGGCATGTCACCGAGTCACCATTCCCGCTCTTCCTGACCGGGTTGGAAGCCGTGCCGCTGGTCCGGCCGCAGGCCCTCGAGGTGATGGATGCGCTGTCCGGCGCAGCGATGGTGAGCTGGGCAGGACGATCAGAGTTGGCCGCTGTACTGGATGCATTAGAGCTGAATTCCCTGGTGTCCGATCAGCAGCAGTCGCTCGAAGACGAACGCGCCTGGCTTGAATCGCTCGCCGCAGAAGCGGCGGCGGTCACGTTGGCTGGCTGAGGGTTCGGCGGCACTGACCAGTGCTTTCACCCGCTGACTCACCCCCAGGTGCAGGAATTGCTGGATACTGGTGATTCAGGCGTCAAATACCAAGGAGTGAGGCATGGCCGCAAGGATCCTGATGGTGGGCAGCGTGATGATGGACTTGATCTTGCGCTGTGAGAGGGCACCAGAACCCAGCGAAAGCGTGCTGGGGTATGAATACAGCAATGCACCGGGTGGCAAGGGGAGCAACGCAGTCGTTGCGGCAGCCAAGGCCGGTGCCCAGACAGCCGCCTACGCCACGGTTGGCAATGATGCCAACGGTGACTACCTGATCGACAAGTGGGAATCGGCAGGTGTTGACACCACATACACCCTGCGCAAGGACGGCAACTCCGGCTTCGTCGCGATCACGCTGGAGGACAACGGACAGAACCGGTTGATCATCTTCCCGGGTGTCAACATGGAGACCCCACCGGACAAGCTCGAAGAGGCCCTCGATGCGGGCGTCGACGCGATCCTGCTGCAATTCGAGATTCCCGATCAAACCAATATCCGTGCCATCGAGTTGGCCAATGAGCGCGGCATCATCACCGTCCTGGACGCAGGGCCAGCGCGCAAGGATGGGCTGGCTGGCTACCCGCCCGTCACCGTGCTGTCGCCCAATGAGACCGAGACCAAGGCGTTGGTGGGCATCTATCCCGAGGATGAGGAGACCTCCCGTGCCGCGGCCAAGGCCCTGCAGGAACTCAATGGCTGCAAGTACGTGGTGCTGAAGCTGGGGGAGCGCGGCTCCTATATCTACGGCGAGGGTGTGGACACCTTCGTGGAGCCCTACAAGATCGAGCTTGTTGACCCGACCGCCGCCGGTGACGCCTTCACAGGTGTACTGGCCAAGGCCCTGGTCGAGACCGGCGACATCGTCGAGGCGGCCCGCTTCGGTGGGGCGGCTGGTGCGTTGACCTGCACCAAACTGGGCGCCCAGCCCTCACTGCCAACCGCTGAGGAGATCGCCGAACTGATGGCACGTGGCTGACCACGTACCGCTACGCGGATGAGGGGCGGCTCGTGTCGGGCCGCCCCTCATCTGTCAGCAGGTGAGGAGGATCTTGCCGAAGACGTCACCGCGCTCGAGCCGCTCGAATCCCTCGCGCGCCCGCGCCAGGGGCAGTTCGGTGTCGATGACCGGTTCCAGGCCGGTCGCCTCGATCATGTTCACCAGCGAGCGCATCTCCTGCATGGTGCCCGATGAGGAGCCCTGGATACGCAGCTCACGGAAGAAGATCTTGCGCAGGCCCATCTTCTCCGGGGATTCCCCGGTCGTGGCGCCGCAGGTGATCAGGGTGCCGCCAGCGCGCAGCACATTGATCGAATGGGTCCAGGTGGCGGCGCCAACATTGTCGATGACTGCAGGCACCTGCTCGGGTAGCCGGGCCCCGGATTCGAAGACCTGCTCAGCACCCAGCTGAAGCGCGCGCTCACGGCGGCCGGCGTCCCGGCTGGTCACCCAGACCCGCAGGCCGGCAGCCACACCGAGCTGGATGACCGCACTGTTCACCCCGCCGCCCGCGCCCTGCACCAGCACGACGTCACCGGGCTGCAGTTGTGCCTGGGTGAAAAGCATCCGGTAGGAGGTCAGCCAGGCCACGGCCATGTTGGCTGCCGCTGCCCAGCTCATGCCGGCTGGTTTGGGCACCAGGTTGCGTGTTGGCACCAGCACCTGTTCAGCCAGCGTGCCGTCGATTGCCTCCGAAAAGGTCGTCCGGCCTGGATCGTTCATCTCGTTGCCGATCCATTCCGGGCTGGTCACGACGGGGTAGATGATCACTTCGTTACCGTCGGGGTCGATGCCGGCACCATCACAACCAAGGATCCGGGGCAGCTGTTCGGTGCGTAGGCCAACACCGCGCAGCGACCAGAGGTCGTGGTGGTTCAGGGTGGCTGCCTTGACCGTGATTGGTACCCATCCGGGACGTGGCTCGGGTTCGGGGCGTTCGCCTACCACCAGGCCGCTGAGCGGATTCTCTTCGGAAAAGCTGTTGGCTGTGACTGCAAGCATGCCCAAACGTTAGCCGCCGCTACGCGTCCACTTGGTGGCGGGCTGATGTGAACAGAGCGACCTGTGGGAAAGTTCGGCTGCGGATCATCACGGAGGTACCAATGACCAGTCAGAACCAGGCAACCACTGCACGCAAGGTAGCCGTCATCGGCAGCAGTGGCGGCAATCTCTACTCACAGGGCGGTGATGATCCCCAGGCACTGCTCGCCGAGGTCACCCGCCAACTGCGCGCAGCCGGGATCGAAGTCGACGCGGTGCAGTTCGTCGCGGCCGGCGCACCCATGGACGGCATCAGGCAGGACGCGCCGGCAGCGCTGTGGGCGCTGGATACCGACGGCCGGGCGAGTGTGGTCACCGCTGGCACACTTGCCGAGGTCAACCAGGCCGCACAAAGCGCAGATGAGCAACTGGCCGCCCGGATCGCGGCCGGTGACCTGGACGGTGTGGTGCTGGTCAGTGCCGACCCGTCCGGCACCAACCGACTGGCGGTCGAGGCTGCAGTTGCGGCGGGGCTGCCAGCCGTCGGTACTGGCGGCACCTCGGTGGCGGCAGCCCAATCGACCGGGCTCAATGTGGTGGCCGCCTCAGGGACCACCGGATCAACCAATCGCACCCGCGCGGTCAGCTACGCATCCGGGCTGGCCCGGCACTGGAAGCTCAGCTACCTGCCCTCACTGGGCAGCACCGAATCCGGCGAAGAGCAGCAGGGCTCACCGTGGCGGCGCATCAGCATCCGCGGTATCATGGTGCCCAGCATCCCCGCGTTCATCGCCATGGCATTGATCCTGGCCATCTCCAAGATCCCGGGACTCACCGAGGTACTGGGCCCGGTCTTCGATGCGCTGGTCGGCGGCATCCCCGTCGTGGTAGCGGTGATGGCAGCGCGCAAGGTCTCCGGTTTCTCCGAGGTCGGCGTGGTGGCCGGCGCCGTGGCCGGGCTGCTGTCGGTCAACGGCGGCATCATCGGTGGGTTGGTTGGCGGCATCCTGGCCGGTATCGGGGTATACTACATGATGAGCCGCACCCTGCGCTGGGGCTGGCCGGTGACCACAGCAAACATCGTCGCTGGCGGTTTGTCCGGGCTGCTGTCGGGCCTGCTGATCTTCTTCCTGCTGGCACCAGTGACCGCCTGGCTGGGCGTCTTCGTCAAGGACGGAATCGAGTTCCTGGTCGCCTTCAACCCGCTACTGGCCGGTGCCATCGCGGGCCTGGTGATCTGGCCGGCAATCATGTTCGGCATTTACCACTCGGTGATCCTGCCGCTGGTGCTGGTCGAGATGAGCCAGAAGGGGCACAGCTTCTTCGGAGCCGTCGACATGGCCTCGCTGGTGATGGTCAGCCTGGGCATCACGCTGGCCAATATGGTGCGGCCCCGCACCACCGGCGAGCGCGCGCTGGCTGTATCGGGTGGTTCCATCAACTTCTTCTTCGGCACCTTCGTCGAGGCTGCGTATCCGTTCATGTTCGCTGACCGCAAGGTGTTCGCGTCGGCACTGATCGCGGCGACCATCGGCGGGGCAGTGGTGGGCATTACCGGGTCGGAGGCCACCGCCTACCTGCCGGCGATCACCGCGCCCTTCGTTTCGACGAATCCGCTCGGTTTCACCCTGGCCATGGTGGCCGCAGCAGGCAGCGCCTTCGCGCTCACCCTGCTGGCAAACCTCGCCGCCACCCGCAAGAAGGCGGTTGCCTAGCTGATCAGGCCGCCCGGGACGCCTGCGGAACGGGCGGCTCGGCGGGCACCGGGTGCTCCGCCAGTCCCGCACGAACCCGGGGTATGGTGTGAGCCGCATCTTGTCGAAAGGGCTGGTAGGCATGGCCAAGGGGTTCGTCCATCTGCACAATCACACTGATTTCTCAATGCTGGATGGTGCCGCTCGGGTGGACGACCTGGTCAAGACCGCCAAGGAGCAGGGCATGCCGGCGGTGGGTATCACCGACCACGGCAACATGTTCGGCGCCTACGAGTTCTACAAGGCCGGACGCAAACATGGCATCAAGCCGATCATCGGTCTGGAGGCCTACGTAACCCCGGGCACCCCACGCCAGGAACGCAAACGGGTCCAGTGGGGTGACGGCACCGGCGATGATGTGGCGGCCAAGGGTGCCTACACCCACATGACCATCTGGAGCGCCACCCGCGATGGCATGCACAACCTGTTCCGGCTCAGCTCGCGGTCAAGCCTGGAGGGCTTCTTCTACAAACCGCGTGCCGACCGGGAACTGCTGGCTGAATACGCCGAGGGCCTGATCGCCACCACCGGCTGCCCCTCCGGCGAGGTGCAGACCTACCTGCGGTTGGGCAACTATGAAAAGGCCGTCGCTTCGGCCGCCGAGTTCCAGGACATCTTCGGCAAACAGAACTTCTACGTCGAGTTGATGGACCATGGCCTCAGCATTGAGCGACGGGTGCGCGGCGACCTGCTCAAGCTGGCAAAGCAGATCGGTGCCCCGCTGGTGGCCAGCAATGACCTGCACTATGTGCGGGCCGAGGACGCCAAGGCCCAGGACATCCTGCTGTGTGTGTCTTCCGGGTCACGGGTGAACACCCCGGACCGCTTCAAGTTCGATGGCACTGGCTACTACCTGAAGACCGCCGACCAGATGCGGACGCTGTTCAGCAGCTACCCGGAGGCCTGCGACAACACCCTGGCCATCGCCGAACGGTGCGAGACCCACTTCGATGAGGGCAACGGCACCTTCATGCCCGTCTTCCCGGTGCCTGCCGGACACGACGAGGAGAGCTGGTTCCGCCAGGAGGCCGAGGAGGGCCTGCGCCGGCGTTACGGCGACCCGTTGCCCCCCGACATCCGCGAGCGCGCCGATTACGAGATGGGCATCATCCTGGACAAGGGCTATCCGGGCTACTACCTGGTGGTCGCCGACTACATCAGCTGGGCCAAGCGCAACGGAATCCGGGTCGGCCCGGGCCGTGGATCAGGAGCCGGCTCGATCATCGCCTATGCGATGGGGATCACCGATATCGACCCGTTGCCCTATGGGTTGCTCTTCGAGCGTTTCCTGAACCCGGAGCGTCCCTCGCTGCCCGACTTCGATATCGACTTCGATGAGCGGCGTCGCGGCGAGGTGCTTGACTACGTCGCCGACAAGTACGGGCAGGACCACGTCGCCCAGATCGTCACCTACGGCACCATCAAGGCCAAGCAGGCGGTCAAGGACTCTGCGCGGGTGCTCGACAAGCCATTCGCGGTGGGGGAGCGCATCACCAAGGCGATGCCGCCAGCGGTGATGGGCAAGGATGTGCCACTCCAGGAGATATTCAACCCCGAGCATGACCGGTACGCCGAGGGTGGCGAATTCCGGGAGTTGTACAACTCCGATCCCGAGGTGCAAGAGGTGGTCGACACCGCCCAGGGGATCGAAGGGCTGAAGCGTCAGTGGGGTGTGCATGCCTGCGGCGTGATCATGGGTTCGGTACCCCTGACCGATGTCATCCCGGTGATGAAGCGTGAGCAGGATGGCGCCATCATCACCCAGTTCGACTACCCCAGCGCCGAGGCACTCGGCCTGGTGAAGATGGACTTCCTGGGCCTGCGCAACCTGACGGTGATCGACGACGCGCTGCACAACATCAAACGCAACCGTGGCATCGATGTGGTGCTTGAGGACGTCCCGCTGGATGACCCGGCCACCTTCGAATTGATGCAGCGTGGCGACACCCTGGGCGTCTTCCAGCTTGATGGCGGACCGATGCGTGCCCTGCTGCGTTCGATGCAGCCGGACAAGTTCGAGGACATCTCGGCGGTCTCGGCGCTGTACCGCCCCGGGCCGATGGGCGCTGACTCGCACAACAAGTACGCCCGCCGCAAGACCGGGCGTGAGCCGATCACCCCCATCCACCCCGAGTTGGCCGAACCGCTGGCCGAGATCCTCGATGAGACCTACGGCCTGATCGTCTACCAGGAGCAGGTAATGGCGATCGCCACCAAGCTCGCTGGTTACACGCTGGGTGCTGCAGATGTGCTGCGTCGGGTGATGGGCAAGAAAAAGAAGGAAGACCTCGACCCCCAGTACGAGATCTTCAAGGCCGGCATGCTGGAGCGTGGCTATTCTGCCGAGTCCTTCCAGACGATCTGGGACATCCTGGTCCCGTTCAGCGACTACGCGTTCAACAAGTCGCACTCTGCCGCCTATGGGTTGGTCAGTTACCAGACAGCCTGGTTGAAGGCCAACTACCCGACCGAGTACATGGCCGCGCTGCTGCAGTCGGTCAAGGACGAAAAGGACAAGTCGGCTGTCTACCTGGCTGAATGCCGCCGGATGGGCATCAAGGTGCTGCCGCCAGATGTCAACGAATCCGATGCCATGTACACCGCGGTCGGCACCGATATCCGCTTCGGGCTGGGTGCGATCCGCAATGTCGGCGCCAACGTGGTCGATGGCATCGTCACCGCCCGTGATGAACACGGCCCGGTCACTGACTTCCACGGTTTCCTTGACAATGTGCCCCTGGTCGTGTGCAACAAGCGGGTCATCGAATCACTTATCAAGGCAGGCGCCTTCGATTCACTGGGTCATACCCGGCGTGGCCTGATGGAGGTCTTCGAATCGGCTGTGGACCAGGTCGTGGAGATCAAACGGAACGAGGAACACGGCCAGGATTCCCTGCTCGGCGGGTTGTTCGCTGATGCCGGCGAGACAACCACCACCCATGAACCAATCCCGGAGGTCGATGACTGGGACAAGCGGACCCGGCTTGCCTTCGAACGCGAAATGCTCGGACTGTACGTGTCGGACCATCCGCTGAACGGTCTGGAACATGTGCTGTCTGCCGAACGCACCACGACCATCGCGGGCATCGCCGAGCGTGGCGAGGCCGCCGGCCGTGAGCAGCACATCATCTGCGGCATGATCACCCAGGTGCAACGCCGGCAGACCCGGAAGGGCAACATCTGGGCCTCGGTGCTGGTCGAGGACATGGATGCCTCAATCAATGTCTCGGTCTTCCCCAAGGTCTACGAGCAGGTCGCCAACGAATTGGTGCCTGACTCGATCGTCCGGGTCAAGGGCCGGGTCAATGTGCGTGAGGAATCAGTCGAACTGCATGCCGACCACATCAGCGGCATGGACATCAGCTCCGATGATGAACGCCCGGTGGTGATCCAGTTGCGGGCCAACCGGTGCACACCGGTGGTGGTCGAACAGTTGCGCAGTGTGCTCTCTTCGCACCCCGGTGGTACCGAAGTGCGGTTACGCCTGGTGAGCCCCGAGCGGACCAGCACCTTCCAGTTGGCTGATGAATTGAAGGTCAGCCCCTCGCCACCGCTGATCGCAGATCTCAAGGCGCTGCTCGGACCTTCCTGCCTGGCCGGTTAGTTCGTTGCCCTGACCGACTAGGGTGGACCAGTCGCAGCAGCATCGACCAGACCAGAAGGCCGAAGAAATGGAACACACCGAACAGCGCAGCGAACTCGGAGCAGCGCCGCCGGAGGTTGCCAGCCCGCCCGCCGGCCGGCGGAGGCGTCCCAAGCCGCTGTCGGTCTCGACCTATGCCGCCATCTTCACCCTCATCGCGCTGGCCGCCGGGGCGGTCTCGGGGTGGATCTGGCGAAGCCTGGTGACGATGCCCAGCTACCTGACCAGCGATGACGGTTCGGTGCAGATCACTGAGCGGGCCCAGGGCCAGATATTCGCCACTGATGCGGTGTTCGTGGTGCTTGGCATGATCGTCGGGCTGGGTCTGGGATTCGCTGCCTGGCAGTTCTTTCGCCGGATCGGTTGGCCTGTTGCGCTGATCGCGGTCGGCGGTGGCATCCTCGCGGCTGCCACCTGCTGGCTGGTGGGGGTCCTGCAGGGGCCACGCAATTTCCCCGCCCGGGTTGCCGAGGCGATGCCGGGTGACCAGGTGCCGATCGACTTCGAATTGCACACCACCTCAGCGGTCCTGGTTTGGGCGCTGGGTGCCATCATCCCGGTGATGCTCTACGCAAACCTCAGCCGCGAGGATGAACCAGCGGGATCACGCCCGGGCAAGGTCCGCGAAGCGGGCCCCGGCCAGGCGGGCCAGATCAGCAGCAGCGATCTCGACTGACAGTCCACGGCGCCCACCTGAAACGATGATGGCCGGGTGCTCAAGGGCACTTTCGTCGATCCAGACCGGCAACTGCCGACGCTGGCCCAGTGGCGAGATACCACCCGCGACATAACCGGTGACCCTTTCCGCGTGCGCCAGGTCGGCCAGTGCGGCCCGCTTGACACCAGCCGCCTGGGCCAGCGCCTTCAGGTCGAGTTGCCCACTGACCGGAACCACCGCGCAAACCAGTTGGTCGGCGCCACCAAGCTCGGCGATCAGCGTCTTGAACACCCTGGCCGCCGGGATACCCAGAGCCGCCACTGATTCATCACCGTAGTGCTGGTTGGCGGCATCATGGACGTACTCGAGGACCTTGTGTGGCACCTTCGACCTGGCCAGCAACACCGTGGCCGGGGTCCCGCTGCTGCGTTTGGCGGCCATGGCTAGACGAATCGCTCCACGATCCACACCGCGACCGGCGCCACGATCAAACCGGGCAACAGGTCAGCGACCCGGATCTCCTTGATGGCCAGCAGCCGCAGCGACAGCCCGCCAAGGATCACCCCGCCGGCCACCGTCAGCGCGTCGATCTGTGCCAGTGTCAGCACATCACCCAGCAACCAGCCGACCAGGGTCAGTGAGCCCTGCAGGAGCGCAACGGTGATGGCCGAGGCTGCGACGCCAACCCCGAGTGATGCGGCGAAGGCCATGGCGGCGAAGAAGTCGAGGGTTGATTTAAGCAGCAGTTGTTCAGCGCCCCGACCGAGCCCGTCGTTGAGGGATCCCAGGAAGGCCAGTGGGCCGATACAGAAGACCAGTGAGGCAGTCACGAAGCCATCAATGAATCGGGCCTCGGCACTGGAGTCATCGGTTGGGCTGTCGTCCGGTCTGCGTACCAGCCGTTGCCGCAGCCAGCTGCCGAAGTGGCCGACCCGTTCCTCCAGCCGCAGACCCGAACCGATCAGGGTGCCAATCAGCATGCTGATCATGATCACGATCATCGCGCCGCTGCCCACCGCCTCGCGCAGCGGTTCGCCGGCCAGCGGGACGATGGAGGTGCCTGCGATGACCATGGTCAGCAGGCCCAGCGTGTCGGTGACGGTCGATCGGGTGCGCGAATTGAAGCGATCGCCCAGCAGCATGCCCAGTCCGGCACCGGCCAGGACTGCGAACACGTTGACGATGGTCCCAAGACCAATCAGGTGGGCAATCACGCCCCACATCACACCATTGCTCACCCGGTGCACATGCCCTCGTCTCACTGGGCAGGCTTGTTCGGCAGACCGGGCGCCATCCCGGGACGCCGGTTCCAGCCCGGTTCGGGCAGTCGGGCCCAACCCCGTAGACTCGGAGGGTGCTTTCCGTGATTGATCTGACCGAGCAGGCCCTGGACGACTACGCCGGGGTGCTGCCGCGCGGTCGCTTCGATGTCAAGCAGGCGCTGGCTGCTGTGGCGCCCATCTGCGATGCCGTACGTGATGAGGGTGAGGCAGCGCTGCGCCGGTTCAGTGCACAGTTCGACCACGTCAGCCCCGATGACCTGCGGGTACCGGCCGAGGCCCTTGCCGCCGCCGTGGACCAGCTCAGCCCGCAGGTGCGCACGGCGATCGAGGTTTCCATCGAGCGGCGGCGGCGGGTGTGCCAGGCGATCGAACTCGAGCAGGACTGGCGCAGCGTCGAGGTGGCCCGCGGCGCGCATGTCGGGAATGCCCTGGTGCCCGTGGAACGGGTCGGGTTGTATGTGCCCGGTGGCCTGGCGCCATTGGCCTCCAGCGTGCTCATGAACGTCGTGCCGGCGCAGGAGGCCGGCGTGGATTCGCTGGCCGTGGCCACCCCACCGCAGGCCGAATATGGTGGACTGCCGCACCCGGTGACGCTGGCAGTGTGTGCCCTGCTCGGCGTCGATGAAGTGTATGCGGTTGGCGGCGCGCAGGCCATCGCCATGTTCGCCCACGGAGTACCCGGGCTGTGCCGTCGGGTCGACCTGGTGACTGGGCCCGGCAATATCTATGTGGTGGGTGCCAAACGCTACCTGCGCGGTGTGGTCGGCATCGATTCCGAGGCCGGTCCCACCGAGATTGCCGTCCTCGCTGACGAAACAGCGAACCCGCGTTACGTTGCTGCCGACCTGGTCAGCCAGGCAGAGCACGACCCGATGGCAGGCTCGGTGCTGGTCACCACCAGTGCCGAACTGGCCGCGCAGGTCAACCAGCAAGTCGCAGCCCAGCTCGCCGAATTGGCCACCGCCGAGCGTCTGCAGGTCGCATTGACCGGTGAGCAGTCCGGCATCATCCTGGTTCGCGATATCGATCAGGGCATCGACGTGGTCAATGCCTACGCCCCGGAACACCTCGAGATCCAGGCCAGTCAGGCCGCCAGGCTGGCCCGGCGCATCAGGAACGCCGGTGCCATCTTCATTGGCGACTTCTCCCCGGTGCCACTTGGTGACTATTCGGCCGGCTCGACCCATGTACTGCCGACCGGGGGAGCGGCCCGCTACTCATCCGGGCTGACCGTTCGCAGCTTCATGCGGTCCATCCATGTGGTCGAGTACTCCGCTGCAGCGCTGAGTGAGGTCAGTCAGGCAGTGATGAGCTTCGCTGATGCCGAACACCTGCCCGGCCACGCCGCGGCGATCAGGGTGCGGGGTGAGCAGCAGTGAATCCGTCAGCAACCCGCCAGGTGAGCCTGGCCGACCTGCCGCTGCGTCCCGAACTGGTGGGGGAACAGCCCTATGGGGCACCTCAACTTGACGTGCCGGTGGCCCTCAACGTGAACGAGAACCCCTTCCCGCCAGGCCCCAGGATCAGGCAGCAGATGGCCTCGGCGGTCCTCGAGTTGGCTCGTACCGTCAACCGCTACCCCGACCGTGAGGCCCGAGACCTGCGTGCAGACCTGGCCCGCTACCTCGGTTTTGGGCTGGATGCCGACAACATCTGGGTGGCCAACGGCTCCAACGAGGTGATGACCCACCTCCTGCAGGCATTTGGTGGGCCGGGCCGTCGGCTGCTGACCTTCACACCCACCTACTCGATGTATCCCGAGTACGCCCGCAACACCTACACCGACTACGTCACGGTGCCGCGCCGCCACGACCACTCCATCGACACCGAACTGGTGCTGGAGGCGATCAAGGCGCACTCACCAGACATCATCCTGCTGTGTACGCCGAACAACCCGACCGGTACCCAACTGCCGGTCAGCGTCATCAGCGAGATCTGTGAACGGACCGATGCCATCGTCATCGTCGATGAGGCCTACCAGGAATTCACCGAGGTCCCCGACGATTCCGCCCTGGCGCTGCTGCCCCGGTTCGCGCACCTGGTGGTGTCTCGCACCATGAGCAAGGCGTTTGCGCTGGCTGGCGGACGAGTGGGCTACCTGGCGGCCACCCCGGCGATCGTGGACGCCTGCCGGATCGTCCGGCTGCCATACCACCTGTCGGCCCAGACGCAGGCACTGGCCCGGGTGGCGCTGGCGAACACCCGCGAGATGCTCGGGCAGGTGGATGTCCTGCGTGAGCAGAACCAGAAGATCCAGCAGTGGCTGCGTGCCCAGGGCCTGGAGGTGGTGCCCAGCCAGGCCAACTTCTGCCTCTTCGGGCGCTTCGCGGACCGGCATGGCGCCTGGCAGGGGCTGCTCGACCGTGGCGTATTGGTGCGCGAGACCGGACCGGCAGGCTACCTTCGGGTATCGGCAGGTACTCCGGCCGAGATGGCAAGCTTTCGAGAGGCACTCACCGAAGTACTGGCCGAGCACCAGCCCGTTCCCTACGATCAGGAGATCTCGAAATGAGCACCGCCAACCGCACTGCCGAAGTGCACCGCGTCACCAGCGAATCCGATGTGCACGTCTGGCTCGACCTGGATGGCACCGGCAGTTCACAGATCAGCACCGGTGTGGGCTTCTACGACCACATGGTGACTGCGCTGAGCAAGCACTCGCTCATTGACATGAAGATCAAGACCACCGGCGATATCCACATCGATGGCCACCACTCCATCGAGGACACCGCCATCGCCATCGGGCAGGCCCTGCGCGAGGCGCTGGGCGACAAGCGGGGCATCCGCCGGTTCGGTGATGCGATCGTGCCGCTCGACGAGGCCCTGGCCCAGTGCGTAGTCGACGTCGCAGGCCGGCCCTATGTCGTGGTGAGCGGTGAGCCCGAGGGGCAGATCTATGTGCGCATCGGGGGCACCGAGCCGCACTACGCCGGGTCGATGACCCAGCACGTGGTGGAGTCGCTGGCGATGAACGCCGGGTTGTGTGTGCACCTGAAGCTGCTTGCCGGCCGCGATCCCCACCACATCGTCGAGGCCCAGTTCAAGGCTCTGGCCCGTGCACTGCGCACCGCGGTCGAGCCCGACCCGCGGGTCGACTCGATCCCCAGCACCAAGGGAGCCCTGTGACCCAATCCCAAGTGGGGGTGCTCGACTATGGTTCGGGCAACCTCCATTCGGTGTGCCGCGCCCTGGAACACGCTGGTGCCCGGGTGCGGTTGGGTCAGCGTGCCGCAGACTTCACCGGTATGTCGGGCCTGGTACTGCCCGGAGTGGGGGCCTTCGCCGCCTGCATGGCGCAGATCCGGGCGATCGGTGCCGACGACCTGGTGCGCGATTGGCTTTCAGCAGGCCGGCAGCTGCTCGGAATCTGCGTCGGCCACCAGGTGCTGTTCGCCCGCGGGGTTGAACATGGCACCAGCACCAGCGGCATTGGTGTGCTGCCAGGCACCGTCGAGCGGTTGCAGAGCCGGCGCCTGCCGCACATGGGCTGGAATCGCATTTTCCCGCCCGCCGAAAACCCCGGCATCTTCGCCGGGCTGGGCGATCACTGGTTCTACTTCGTGCACTCCTATGGCGTTCACGCCCTGGACACCAACGGGCAGGTGGCCGCGCCGCCCGACACACAAATCACCTGGGCAGAACAGGGCGGTGACCGGTTCGTCGCCGCAATCCAGTCTGGTGGCCTGACCACCACCCAATTCCATCCCGAGAAATCTGGCGCATCGGGTGCCCTCCTGCTGCGCCGTTGGCTCATGAGTTAAGGTTCCACACGTGTCGATGACGAATAACCCGTCTGATCCCTCCGATCGCCTGATCCTGCTGCCTGCCGTCGATGTGCAGGCCGGCAAGGCTGTCCAGCTGGTGCAGGGGGAGGCCGGTACCGAAAAGCACTTTGGTGACCCCGTCGAGGCAGCCTTGCGCTGGCAGGCAGAGGGCGCTGAATGGCTGCACCTGGTCGACCTTGATGCGGCATTCGGGCGCGGCAACAACGCCGAGGTGATCGCCAGGGTCGCCAGCCAGATGCACATCAACGTCGAACTGTCCGGCGGCATCCGCGACGACGAAACACTCGAGCGGGCACTCGCCACCGGCGCCAGGCGGGTCAATGTCGGCACCGCCGCACTGGAGAGGCCCGAATGGTGTGAGCAGATCATCGCCAGCCACGGTGATCGCATCG
>JBMNPP010000023.1:0-21452 GCA_050943675.1 Brooklawnia sp. | reverse complement strand
GCGCGCGCCCAGCAACAGGACCCTGTCATCTGCCAGCCAGTCCAGCATTTCTGCGGCCACTGCGGCCTGGGGGTGGTTGGCGGCGGCCGCCTGCCGGGCGGTGGCCACCATGCGCTCGCGCATGTCTACAGCGTCCTGGTTGGCTGCATCAAGATCTGCCAGCCCGGCATGCAGGTCTTCCATGAGCTGGGGGGATGATTCTGCGGCGGAGGCCCCCAGCGGCGGGTAGAGCTCGATCCACACCCATGCCTCGGCCAGCATGGGCCGCTCGTCGTCGCGGGTACCCACATCGACCAGCAGGCCCTCAGCATCCCGGAGCACCTGGAATTGCGGGTGCACCAGCTCGCGCAGCGACCAGCCCTGGGCATTGAGTGCCTCAGTTACCGTGTCGATCAACCAGGGTTTGTCATCGGTCACCAGCGTCAGCACGGTGTGCCCATCAGCGTCCCAACCCTGTTCGGCCAGCACCGGGGTGAACAGCTCCAGGTGTGATTGGCCGGGCTGGCGGCGCCTCCCCAACTGGGCGTGGTGCCTGATCGAATGCGCGATCTGGCCGCTTGGCCGGGTCAGCAGCACCGAGTTGTCGGCGTGCCTGAAGTAGTGCTCCAGGTATGTCAGCAACCGGTCAGGGGCGACGGTGCCCGGCTGTTCGGCGAGCAACCGGGCGACCTCGGCCAATTGCTCCGCCCGACTGCGTCGCCGGGGGCGACGCGGTTGGTTGCTCATGAGTTCAGCCTAGCGGCGAATCTCAGGCACACCGCGGCATTACCGGGCCGGGTCGGCACTGGGCACAATGGATGAATGGACATCAGGACTCGCCACCACTATCCCGCCTCGCCAGCCCGGGTCCTCGAAATGATGGCCGATGAGCTCTGGCTGGCCGAAGTGGCCCGCAGGGCCGGAGCCGAAACGTGGCAGGTTTCTGCCAATAGCGAACGTAGTCGCGTAAATGCGGCGATCCCAGCTCCCGAACGTGCCAGGCGGTTCACCGGGCCGAATCTGGTCTTCGACTTGCAGATCGTGTGGCAGGCGCCGAAGTCCGACGGCACAGTGCCTGGGAGCATCGACGTCGAGATCGAGAAGATGCCGGCATCGATGCGCGGTACCGGCCTGATGAGGCCCAACGGGACTGGCACCGACGTCGACTTTGCAGCCGAGTTCAGCATCAACATCCCATTGGTGGGACGTAGTCTGGAAGATGCCGCCGCACCCTACGTTCGGCGGGTGATCGACATCCAGCAGGACGTCGGCAATGACTACCTGGCCGGACGACTGAGCTGATTTTCGCACTGCGAGTGTGAAAAGCTCCCCCGCTTCGGTCTACCGACTATTTTGGAAGCCACCATCGAGTTGCTCTGGAGGAATCAATGAAGCTTGCATTTGGGTGCGACCCCAACGCCGCCGAGATGAAGAACGCCCTTATCGAAAGGGCTGAGTCGCTGGGCCACGAGGTAGTTGACTTTGGCTCTGAAGACCCGATCTACGCCAACGTGGCTGCCGAGGTCGCAAAGGCAGTCGCCGCCGGCGACTTCGACCGCGGCGTGGTCGTGTGTGGCACCGGCATCGGTGTGTCGATCTCGGCCAACAAGGTTCGCGGCGCCTACTGCGCGCTGCTCGCCGACGCCTACTCGGCACAGCGCGCCCAGCTGTCGAACAACGCCAACATGATCGCCATGGGTCAGCAGACCATGGGCATCGAGACTGCCAAGGTGCTCCTCGAGCAGTACCTGGGCAACACCTACGACCCGAATTCGCGCAGCGGCCCGAAGGTTGACCGCATGCACGAGATCGAGTCTGAAAACCTCTGAGCCATACCTGAATGACGTTGGGCCTGTCGGGGACCTCCCGGCAGGCCCAATCATTTGGTGGCCCATTCCCTGGCAGCGTGCCGGTTCAGCCCGCCTTGCTTTTGGTCTGCCGGGCTGGTTTGGCCTTCTTCTCCTCGGCGGGCTCACCTGTGTCGCGGCGTTTCCTGGCCGCCTCAACGGAGGCGCGCAGGGCCGCCATCAGGTCGATCACCTCACCGTCGGCAGACTCTTCAACGCTGGTCTGGGGCACCTCGACCCCGGCGAGTTTGGCTGCCACCAATTCCTCCAGGGCGACGCGGTAGTTGTCCGCGTAATCCTCGGGCTGCCAGGACCCGGACATCTGCTCGATGAACGCCTCGGCCATGTCCACCTCTGCCCTGGTCGCCTTGACCTCGGCGGGCGGAGCAGCGAATTCGGATTCGCGCACCTCGTCTGGCCACAGCATGGTGTCCATGACCAGGAGCTCGCCGCGTGGCCTGATCAGGGCGAGTGACTCGCGTGTCCGCAATGCAACCTTCACCACCCCGGCCTTGCCGGTGCGGGCCAGGGCATCACGCAGCAGGACGTAGGGTTTGGCGCCCACCCCCTTGGCCTCGATCAGGTAGGTCTTCTCGAAGTACACCGGGTCGATCTCGGCCTTGTCGACGAAGGTGACGATATCGACGGTCTTCGAGCTCGCCAGTGGCAGTTGCTCCAGATCGGCCCTGGTGAGTATCACCTGCCGCCCGTCGGGGGCGGTGTAGCCCCGTTCGATCTGGTCGTAAGGGATTTCCTCACCGCAAACCTCACAGACCCGCCGGTAGCGGATCCGGCCACCGTCGGCACCATGCACCTGGTGCAGCGGCGGATCGTTCTCCTGGGTCGCGTTGTATAGCTTGATCGGTATTACGATCAAACCGAAAGAAATCGCTCCATCCCACATCGATCTGGGCATGGCTAGCCCTTTCCTAGTTCAACCACTGAATGCCAGAGCAGGTCGTGGTCCTTGTGCAACTCCTGGACGGCCTGGTGCTCCCACGCCTCGTCAAGATCGAGCCCGGCGACCTGCTGGGCCACTTCGGCGATCGGGGTGCCCGGTTCGTCGGCAAACCACGCCTCCACAGCGTTGGCAGGCAATTGGGCCAGGCTGCGGCCCCCATTGGCCGATTCCTCGCCAGCGTCCATGGCATTCTTCGGCACCTGCGCGGTCAGCACCAGCCGGCGACCGTGCCGCAGCAGGCCCCAAAGAGCGGCCAGCAGCAGCGCCGCATACTCGGCTGGTTCGTCATCGACTGGTTGCAGCCCGAATGTGTCGAGCAATTCGGGTGTCACAGTGAATACCTGCAACGGCCCGACAAGAGCCTCTCCACGGGCAATCCGGGCTACCTGCTCATCGTCCACCGGGACGCAAACCAGTGCTCGCGCCACCATGGCTCCTCTCAAATCGGCTCTGCTTCGAGTGTTGCATGTAATGCCCAACCGATACAGACCCGCACGGTCTCGGCTGTGGAGAGTTGGGCTGCGACTGTGAGGAGTTATCCACAAGTTGGCTGGTCAACGCCATATTCTCCGCAGAATCGACCATGCTGGCACTATGACCCCACACCCCCCGGATTCACTTACCTTCGCCGACTATGCAGGCCCCGACAGCCCACCAGTGCCGCCTGGAGCTCAATCCGTGGCGCTCGGGATGGCAAAGGCCCTGGCCGAGACACTCTCGGGTGGGCGCAACCCCCACCAGTTCGCGCGTTGGCTCACCCCAAGTGGTTGCCAGCGGATAACCATGTGGGTCCGCTCCAACGAAGGCAAACGCACTCAGCTATCCCGGTGCAACCTGACCATGGTCAGCGACCACGTCGAGGGATGGCTCACCTTCAAGACGGGCGAGCGAATCCTGGCCGTGGCCCTGCGCATCGACGACCTGCCCGGCTCGGGTTGGGTATGCAGTCAATTACAGGTGTTGCTGCCCGGCCAGTAGTGAGGAGCCGGTCAGGCAACGTTCGGGTTGCGTCCGTGGCACATCTTGAACTTCTTGCCTGAGCCACAGGGGCACGGCTGGTTGCGTCCGACCTTGGCGTACTTGTCGCCCTCGTCGGCCCGCACGGTTCCGGTCTTGGTGGTCCCACCCTGTTCGTCCGGCGCGCTATAGCTCAGTCTGCTGGTGTCGGTGCGCTCCTGGGCGCCCTTGATCCGCAGCCCTGATTTGCTGGCCGACCTCACCAGTTCAGCGGCGCTGGCAGCGTCCAGTTGCGGTGCGGCCCTGCGGGCTGCTGCACCGGTGAGCACCTGTTCGCGGCGCCTGGGTGCCGGTTCGGTCCCGGACTGGCCGGTCTTCCCCGCCGACGCGTCCGCCTTCAGCTCGACCGCCGCGTCCTTGGCCGACTCGTCGGGCACCACCTGCACGTCGATATTGAACAGGTAGCCCACGACCTCTTCGTAGAATCCGGCCCGCATGGCGTCGAACATCTGGGCACCTTCGCGCTGGTACTCGACCAGGGGGTCGCGCTGGGCCATTGCGCGCAGGCCAATGCCCTCACGCAGGTAGTCCATCTCGTAGAGGTGTTCGCGCCACTTGCGGTCCAGCACCGTCAGCCAGACCTGCCGTTCCAGTTCGCGCATGTTCTCTTCGCCCAGCGACTCCTCCCGGGCGTCGTAGGCAGCGGCCGCGTCCTCAACGAATGCCTCGACCAGTTCATCCTGGTCGTCGACGGTCTCCCACTCGTCCTGGTCCAGACTGACCGGGTACAGGGCGCGCATCTCGGTCCACAGTGCATCCAGGTCCCAGTCATCGGGCAGACCTGTGGTGTATTGCGTGACGCCGGCTCGCACCACGCGCTCAACGGTCTCACGCAGTTGTTCGTCCACGTGGGTGCCCGCCAGCACCTTGGTGCGGTCGCCGTAGATGGCGTGCCGCTGCCGGTTCATCACGTCGTCGTACTTCAGGACGTTCTTGCGCATCTCGAAGTTCTGCGCCTCGACCTGCTTCTGGGCGCTCTCGATGGCCTTGGTGATGAGCTTCATGTCGATCGGCTCATCATCGGGCAGGTTCATCGAGACCATCGCGCGTTCGATGACGTCGGCCTTGAACAGCCGCAACAGGTCGTCCTCGAGCGACAGGTAGAACCGGCTCTCGCCGGGGTCGCCCTGCCGGCCCGAGCGGCCACGCAACTGGTTGTCGATGCGCCGCGATTCGTGGCGTTCCGAGCCGATCACGTACAGGCCGCCGGCCTCGACGACCTGATCATGCTCTTCAGCGACCTGCTCGGTGAGCGCGGCCAAGGTTTCGGGCCACTCCGCCTCATATTCTTCACGGTTTTCGACCGGGTCGATGCCCCGTTCCTGCAGCAACTGGTCTGCCAGGAACTCCGGGTTGCCGCCCAGCATGATGTCGGTACCGCGGCCAGCCATGTTGGTGGCCACCGTGACGGCGTCCTTGCGGCCGGCCATCGCAACCACCGTCGCCTCACGGGCATGCTGCTTGGCGTTCAGCACCTGGTGGGGAATCCCTGCGCGCTTCAGCCGCTTGCTGAGCAGTTCTGACTTGTTGACCGATGCGGTGCCGATCAGCACCGGCTGGCCGTTCTCGTACCGCTTGGCCACGTCGGCGATGATCGCGTCGAACTTGGCGTCCTCGGTGCGGTAGATCACGTCGGTGCGGTCCTGGCGGATCATCGGCTTGTTGGTCGGGATCTCGATGACGCCCAGACCGTAGATCTTCTGGAACTCGGATTCCTCGGTCTTTGCCGTACCCGTCATGCCGGCCAGCTTGTCGTACATGCGGAAGTAGTTCTGCAGGGTGATGGTGGCCAGCGTCTGGTATTCGTCCTTGATCTGGACGCCTTCCTTCGACTCCAGCGCCTGGTGCAGGCCCTCGTTGTAGCGGCGACCGACCAGCGTGCGGCCGGTGTGTTCGTCGACGATCAGCACCTCGCCGTCGGCCACGACGTAGTCGCGGTCGCGATGGAACAGCTCCTTGGCGCGGATGGCGTTGTTGAGGTACCCGATCAGCGAGGTGTTAGCCGATTCATAGAGGTTGTCGACACCGAGCATGTCCTCAGTGGTCTCGATGCCGTGGGCCAGCACCGCCACGGTCCGCTTCTTCTCGTCGACCTCGTAGTCGACGTCACGCTGCAGGCGGGTCGCAAGCCGCGAGAAAACCGGGTACCACTGCTTGTTCTCGGCCGCCGGGCCCGAGATGATCAGCGGGGTTCGGGCCTCGTCGACGAGGATCGAGTCGACCTCATCGACGATGGCGAAGTGGTGGCCGCGCTGCACCAGGTCGTCGGGGCTGAGCGCCATGTTGTCGCGCAGGTAGTCGAAACCGAATTCGTTGTTGGTGCCGTAGGTGATGTCGCAGCCATAGGCCTTGCGACGCTGGGCCGGTGTCATCTGCGACAGGATGACGCCCACCTTCAGACCGAGGAAGTGGTGCACGCGACCCATCTGCTCCGACTGGTACTGGGCCAGGTAGTCGTTCACGGTGATCACGTGCACGCCCTTGCCGCTCAACGCGTTGAGGTAGCTGGGCATGAGGGCGACGATCGTCTTGCCCTCACCGGTCTTCATCTCGGCGATATTGCACTCGTGCAGGGCGGTGCCGCCCATTATCTGCACATCGAATGGGCGCTTGCCCAACACCCGCACCGAGGCCTCGCGTACGGTCGCGAAGGCCTCCGGCAGGATCGAGTCGAGACTCTCACCGTTTTCCAGACGCTGCCGGAAGTCGTCGGTTTGTGCCCGCAGTTCGTCGTCGTCCATTGCGGTGAAGTCGTCCTCGATGGAATTCACCTGTTGCGCGATCTTTTCCAATCGCTTCAGGGTGCGTCCCTCGCCGAGGTTGAGCAGGCGGTCCATGAAACCCACGAGACAAGTCCTTCGTTGAAAATCGGTCGCCACCCGGACGCGCCCAATGCACGTCTGACCCAGCAGCAGCCACCATCCTAGTTGGTGGTGGCCGCTACCAGAAAATGGTCAGGCGTGCAGCCGGGGTCGCTGTTACTCCTCGACGCTGAGGTGGATCACTCCGTAGTCGTAGGCCTTGCGCCGGTAGACCACGCTGGGTTCCTTGGTGTCGGCATCGACGTAGAGGAAGAAATCGTGGCCCACCAACTCCATCTCGTCCAGCGCCTGGGCCAGGGTCAACGGTGTAGCGGTGAACCGCTTCTGCCGGACGACCAGTGGGCCGTCACCGGTGATCTCCAGGTCAGAGATCCGCGTGGTCGGGATCCTGTCGTCTTCCTCGGCGACGTCGTTGGCCGGTGGCAGTGCCAGCTCAAGGTCGGCCAGCTTGGCATTGCGCAGCCCGCGGTGGCGCTTGCGCCGGTCGGCAGCACGCCGCAGTTGGGTCTTCAGCCGATCCTCGGCGCGATCAAAGGCCAGCATCTTGTCGGCCGCCTGGGCGCTCGCCCTGATCACCGGTCCCTTGCCTCGCAGGGTGATCTCACATCTGATGTCGCCATCGGGGCTGCCCTTGGTGTCCGCAGCGGTGAATTCGACCTCGGTCCGGATGACTCGTTCGCGCAACTTTGAAACAGTGCTGTTCAACCGATCGCCAACCTGCTCACGCACTGACTCGCTAACGGTCAGGCGCCTACCGGTGATGCTGACGTCCATGATCATTCCTTCCCTGAGGGTGATCCGCGCGGATCACTTCGTCGGAAACAATTGGCACGATCCGCTGGAAGAAATCTCTCGCTGGATCGTGCCATACACCAACGTTACTCACCCGTTCACTCGGAATTTGCACAATCGCCAAGTTGGTGGCCGGCGTGCCGCAGGGTTTGGCAAACGGTGGCCAGTCCATGCACCTGGTGGCCACCGGCCCGTAGCGCCCGGCAGGCCTCGGACGCGGTCGCACCCGTTGTCAGGACGTCGTCGACCACAATGACCGAGGCCTGACCCGTGCGCGCCTGCATGGTGCCGTGCTGCGCCCCAAATCTGGCACCACGACTTTGGCCGACCTGGTCATCAACCCGCCGCACCCGCTTGAGCAGCCTCCTGCTGGGCAGCCCCAGGCACCGGGCGGCAGCCACCGCCAGTGCGTGGGCGTGGTCATAGCCCCGGGCCCGAACAGCGGAATGGTCCGAGGGCACCGGCACCAGGATCGCACCGGCGGGTGGCACCAATTCGTCGACGGCTGCGGCAAGCATTTTGCCCAGCAGCCCGGACAGGTGCCATGACCCGTCGTCCTTGTGCGCCACCACCAACCCGGCCAGCGGCCCACGGTAGATCCCGGCACTCACCGCTGGGGGCAGGTTGAGGGCCGGTTCGCGCCGCACCACCTGCACATCGCTGGCCACTTCTTCGCGGCAGCGGGGGCACACCAGCAGGCCGGGCGCACCGCAACCCGGGCAGCTGGAGCCCAGCAGCAGTTCGGCGGCGTGACCAAGGAATTGCCTCATACCGGCGACCATGGGCACCGGCAGCGTGGGTTGACCAAACTCATGGCTGGTTGTGGATAACAGCCCACCACCAGTCGCTGGCTCAACTCGGGTAGGCCAGGTCCTGGACGTCCTCGATCAGTGTTGACCAACGGAACTGTGCCTCATAGCGCAGCCCGCGGCTGGTGGCCGTCACCACTGCCACTGCCCCGACGTTGTCCAGCGGCATCACTGTCATGCCGACCGCATCAACATCACTGAGCGGGCCCTGCGAGGTGACCACGGCCCCATCGACGTCCAGGGCGTAGACCATGAACTGGGGGTCGCGTTCGACGGCGCCCAACACCATCATCCGGTCGGCAGCGATGAAGCCGACATCGCGGAACTCGGTGACCAGGCCCCGGCTGGTGCTCACCGGCTGCACCCGCCAGCCGTCGATGACCAACTGTTCAGTGCCTCGCAGCCGCAACATGCCAAGTTCCTGACGGTCGCCGAAATCAGCGATGACGGCGACCCGGGTGGCGTCCGGGCTGATCCGGAAGGCGATCACCTCAGCGGTGCCCAACTCGCTCAACGGCACCGTGACGACTCTGCCCCGCCCGATGCGCACCGCGACCGGTCCGTCAGCAGTGTTGTCGATGCTCCACAACAGCCCGTTGGCGTCGTATTGGGGCTTGACCATGTCGGTGCCCTGGTGGACCAGACCAGGGGTGCCCTCATCAGTTGCTGCGGTATACAACTGCCGGCCGTCACTGGTCAGCACCGCGACCTGGTCGCTTCCCCAATTCGTTGCCAGCCGGCCCGCCGTGTACTCCCAGCCGGCGCCCAGCAGGCCGGGCAGTGGCTGTACTTGTGCCCCGGCGGCGTCCGGCAGCCTGATCACACTGCCGTCGCGCACACCGAAAAGGTCGCGGGCCGCAACCGGACGCTGGGGATCGAACCGGCCCACCGCGTCCATCGTGACCACACCGTCCTGATCGGCTCCGGGGATCGACAGGGGCTGGCCGTTGACGCTGATCTGCACTCCGGTGATGGAGTTGAAGTAGCCCAGGGTGAACAGCAGTTGTGCCGCCGCCTGCAACCGTTGGGCAGCGCTCAGCGCCTCCATCTGCTCACTCAGCGCGAGCCTGGCGATGCCCTGCTCGTCCACCCAGGTACCACTGGATTGAACCTCGGCTGGCAGCGCGTCCAGCACCGCCGGACGCAGCCACGTGCCCGGACCGTTGATCGCTGCTCGCACCAGGGCGTCCGGCGACTGGACGTTGACGTCGGTCTGCCGCAGGAACGCCTGCTGCGAGACCATCCGCTGGCCCGTCGGGTCCAGGTAGTAGACCGGTATCGCGATGAATGCCCGCTGGAAGCGTTGCACCGACATCAGGATGCCCTCGCCGGGGTTGCCGATGCGCCACTCGCCATCGACCTGCTGCATCTCGAAGTTGTGGGTGAAGTCCGGTTCGTGGACGGCGGTGAATACCTGGTCGGTGTCGACCCGGCCGACCAGCGGGGCACGCAGCAGGGCTGATCCGTCCACTGTAACGACCCGGGACTGCCCGGTGGAGTCATAGACGGTGATTCCGGCCTCCGGCCGCCAACTGCCAGCCACCTCTGGGGTCAGGTATTGCCGCGCCACCAGGTAGCCATCGCCGGCCGCCTCGGATGCTGCGAAGAAGCCTTCGAGGACAGCTTCGGGGCTGGCACCCGGAACTGGTGGTTGGGCTGCCACGTCGATACCCGGACGGCCATCCGGGCGCGCGTCGCTCACCTTCTCGACTGGCCCACTGGTGGGGAATGAAACGCACCCGGCCAGCACCAGGACCATCAGCAGCGCCAGGGCCTGCATCAATCGGTTCATTGTTCGGCCCCCTGCACTGTGATCGCATCGCGTGGCACCAGGGGTAACGGTGAACTCTTCAGCCTGGTGGCCTGGGTTCTGGGCAGGGTCAACCGGAACTGCGCACCGCGTCCCGGGCGCCCCCAGGCCTGCAGCCACCCATGGTGCAGGCGGGCGTCCTCCAGCGAGATCGCCAGGCCGAGCCCGGTGCCACCAACGATCCGGTTGCGACTCTCGTCTGCGCGCCAGAAGCGGCGGAAGACCTGCTCTGACTGGTCGGGCTCAAAGCCGACGCCGTGGTCCCGCACCGTGACCGCCACCGCCTGCTCATCCCCGGCGACGGTGATGATGATCGGGCGCTGCTCGCCGTGACCCAGGGCATTGTTCAACAGGTTGCGAATGATTCGCTGCAGCCTGCGGGTATCCCCCTCGACAACCGTCGGGCCTTCGCTGTTTACCTCGATCGATGAGGTCCGGCTTGGGGCCACCGCGCCCAGTGCGGCCACCATGTGTGCCGCTTCCTCCTCGACCAGTTCGACCAGATCGAGGGTCTCCAGGGTGAGCACTGCTGCGCCGGCATCGAACCGGGAGATCTCGAGCAGGTCGGTCAACATCGACTCGAAACGTTCTTCCTGGTCCCGCATCAGTTCGACGCTGCGCTGCAGGGCGGGGGTGAATTCGTCGCGCTCGTCGTGCAGGATCTCGGTTGCCATCCGCATGGTGGTCAGCGGTGTGCGCAGCTCATGGCTGACGTCCGAGACGAACTGCCGCTGGACCCGCGACAGGTCCTCCAGTTGGCTGATCTGGCGCTGCAGTTCGGCTGCCATGTCATTCATCGACGAGGCCAGGCTGGCCATCTCATCGGTGCCGCGCACCTGCATGCGCTGGTCAAGATCACCGGCAGCGATACGCCCGGCAACATCGCGGGCGACCCGTAGGGGCACGGTGACCTGCCTGGTGACCAGGAAGGCGATCAGGCCCAGGGCGATCATCAGCAGTACCCCGGCCGAGAGCAGGGAGCCGCGTAGCACCATCAGGGTCTGCTGCTCTGCAGTCGCCGGAAACAGGAAGTACACCGGGAACAGCTGCCCGCTGGGTGCCACCAGGTGGCCGCCGACCGCCACCCCGGGATCCTCCCGGCCGTCGTCGTAGCGCAGCTGCGACAGCGTCACCCACAGCGCTGCCGGATCATCGTCCACCTGCTCGCGCAGTTCTTCGGGGACGCTGGTCAGCAGGATCCCTCGCGACATGTAGATGCTGCTGGCGGTTTCGATGATGACGCTGAACTGGGCGGGCTGACTGCCGACCTCCTCAGCCAACTGACCCAGCCGCTCCAGCAGCGAGTCGGTGCGCAGGTCGGTGTCGTCCAGCTGGTTCTGCATCCGTTGCAGCGCCGTGGACGCCTCGGCGATGCTGGCCTGCCGCTTTCCCTCGACGATCCCCCGGGTCGCCCGGTCCAGGAAGAAGTAGCCGCCCAGCAGCACCACGAAGATCGACGCGACCAGCGTCGAGGTGATCACCCGCAGTGGCAGGGACGAGCCCCAGATCCGCCGCAAGGTCCGCAAGATCACTCCTGGCCCACCGCTGGCTCACCAGCGCGATAGCCCACCCCGCGCACAGTCACCACGATCTCGGGCCGCTCGGGATCCTTCTCGATCTTGGAGCGCAGTCGCTGCACGTGTACGTTCACCAGCCGGGTGTCGGCGGCATAGCGATAACCCCAGACCTCTTCGAGCAACGCCTCGCGGGACAGCACCTGGCGCGGGCGTTCAGCCAGGGCGACAAGCAGGTCGAATTCCAGCGGGGTGAGATTGATCTCATGGTCATTGCGGTGCACCGTGTGGCTTTGCGGTGAAATCGTCAGGTCACCGATGCGCAGTTCGTCATTGACCTCTTCGGGCCCCTTGGCGCGCAACCGGGCGCGGATGCGGGCGGTCAGCTCCTTGGTCTTGAACGGCTTGGAGACGTAGTCGTCTGCACCTTCCTCCAGGCCGCGCACCACCTCGGTGGTCTCGGAGCGGGCTGTCAGCATGATGATCGGCACCCCGGAGACCTCGCGGATCTGCCGGCAGACCCGGATACCGTCCAGCCCCGGCAGCATGACGTCCAGGAGCACCAGGGATGGCTGGTATTCCTGGAAGGCCTCAAACGCCTGGCCCCCCGTCGCGCACCAGTGCGAATCGAATCCCTCCTGCCGCAGGACGATCTGCAGCATCTCCGCCAGGGCGGCATCGTCATCGACCACCAGCACCTTGTGCCGCGCGGCCGTACGCCCACCTTGTTCTGACATGCGCCCCCCTAGCGCCTCTGGAGTTCTCCCCACATGCTAGCCCGCTGCCCTGAACTCAGTTCAGTTCGGGATCGCTCGGCCAGGTCGACAGCAGGGCCGGGGTGCCACCCTGACGACGCAGCACCCGCCGCCACAATCCCGGCCCGTCCGCAGTGAAGATGTCCTCAGTGCGTGCCGGCGTGCGGTACCAAACACCTCGGGACAGCTCATCCTCGAGCTGACCGGGGGCCCAACCGGCGTAGCCAGCAAATATTCGCAGCCCGGTATAGCCCCCTCGGGCCAGTTCGACCGGGGTGTCCAGGTGCAACAACCCGACATCGTCGAAGACCCGCCGCCAGCCGGGTGGGTCCTCTGCCGGGTCGTGCAGTTGCGCGATGCAGACGGCGCCCTGCTGCGAGACCGGCCCACCGGCGAACAGCACTCGCGGTGGGGCGACCAGGTCGACCCAATCGGGCAGCACAGATTCCAGGGGTGTGGGAGCGAGCTTGTTGAGTGTGACCCCCAGCGCGCCATCAGAATCCGAATCGAGCAACAGGACCACCGACTGGTCGAAGAAGTCGCCCGAGACTGCCGATGTCGACACAAGCAGCTCGCCTGGAGTCGGCGGCTGGGTTGGCTTCACGCCTCGATTCTCGCACCAACACCAACCCGCGACCGGCAAACCGGGCAGGTGGGCCCCACCCACCAGGTGGCCGCCATGGATGAACCGGGATGTTTCAGGGCATTCTCCGATGGTCCACGCGGCTGCGGCCGAGCACGATTGACGCCATGACGAACGCTCCCCAATGGCCACTTCTGAACAACACCCGACCGGCACCGGCCGATCAGCACGGTGATGCCAAGGCCACCGAATCGCAACGTGATCAGGTCGAGCGGCTACTGCACCAGGCACTGCGCGAGGGACGCATCGGCGCGACCGATTTCGAGCGCCGGTTCACCCAGGCGATGAATGCAGCCCGGGCCAGCCAGTTGCGAGCCGCCGTGGCCGATATGCCTGCCCCGATCACCAAGGCGGTCGTCGCAGTCCAGGGCTACCGCCAGCCCACCACGAACCAACACCGCGTGACCGTTCCGGCCACACCCACCCAGGCACAGGCCGAGGCAAGAGTGGCCGCACTGGCCCACGCAAGCGCCCTGTTCACCTGGATTGTCGGTCCGGCGCTGTTCTTCGCCACCGCACGTCCGGGCGGCTTCGTTCGTATCCAGGCCGCCAAGGCGTTCAACTTCCAGTTGACCGCTGGAATCCTGACCATCGGCGCCACGATCGTGCTGGCGATCCTTGGTCTGGGCAGTCTGGCCGGTTTGCTCACCCTGGCCTGGCTGGGTCTGACGATCGCCAACGCAGTGCAGGCCGGCAAGGGTGTGGATTGGGACAATCCGCTTGCCAGGCGAATCAACATCGAGGCCATGCCCACCGACGGCCGCTGACGGTTCCACGGTTCGCAGCGCCCTGCCGCCCCTGCTGGTGCCGGGAATATCGGGCGGTCGGGTAGAGTTGTATGAGTGATAACTCAATAGGGGGTGACTGGTTTCGACTGGGGATGGTAGTTCCAGAAGAAGCGGGTCGAGAATCCAAGGTCAACTCGTAAATGTCCCTTGGAAACCAACAAGTGCCAACTCCAAGCGCACTGACTTCGCTCTCGCTGCCTGAGCAGTGACCGAAGGGTCAGCCCGGATGTAGCCTTCCGTCCGGTTCCTGGCCTCATTTTGAAGGCTTGCTGATCAACTCCAGCTCGGAGGGTTGATCGGGACTTAAACCGGGCTGGGCCTGTCTGCAACATGCTGGCGTGAGTGCAGGGGCCAAGTAGAACGTTCAGTCAGCTGCACCCGGAGAAGATCTGGTTCGCCTCGTCAGGACGCGGGTTCAATTCCCGCCACCTCCACCCCTGTGATGTCTCATGGCATCAAAAAGCCTGAACCCTTTGCTTGAGGGTTCAGGCTTTCTTGTCCTCACGCGGCAAATCCTGGCCGCGACGGCGGGTCGGTGGTTACTCGGTATCAGCGTCCGCGTCGGCGGCGCTCGGCCAGTTCACGCTCGACGTCACGGCGAGCATCGCGTTCGGCGATGGTTTGCCGCTTGTCCCATTCACGCTTACCGGTCGCTACCGCGATCTCGACCTTCGCGTAGCCGTCCGAGAAGTAGATGGAAAGCGGTACCAGGGTGCGTCCGGAATCACCCAACTGCCGTTCCAGCTTGTCGATTTGCTTGCGATGCAGCAGCAGCTTGCGGTTCCGTTTGGCGGCGTGGTTGTTGTACGTGCCGAAGGAGTATTCGGGGATGTGTGCCTGGCGCAACCAGACCTCGCCGTTGTCGATGGTGGCGAAGGCGTCGGTCAGGTTGGCCCGTCCTGCGCGCAACGACTTCACCTCGGTGCCGGTGAGCACCAGGCCAGCCTCGATGCGTTCGCCAATGTGGTAATCGTGCAGCGCCTTCTTGTTCTGCGCGATCACCTTGCGGCCCTTCTCGCGTGGCATCGGTACTCCTGACTGGCTGAATTCGTTTCCGGGGACGCACAGGCCCCACCGGCCAAGAGTACTTGGTGGCCAATGGGGCCTGCTTGCCCTTCGGGGCCGCGCTGATTCCTAGAGGTAGTTGATCGGGTTGACCACCTGGCCGTTGATCCACACGTGGAAGTGCAGGTGGCAGCCGGTGGAGAGCCCGGTGGTGCCGGTGTAGCCGACCACCTGGCCGCGGCTGACCCGCTGGCCCGGGCTGACGATGTAACTCTGGGCGTGGTTGTAGCCGGTGCTGACCTGCGAGCCGTTGATCCAGCCGTTGTCGATGGTCAGCTTCCAGCCCCAGCCACCGCCGTAGTACATCTCGGTGACCACGCCGTCGGCTGCCGCGTACAGCGGTGAGCCGCAGGCCGAGCCGATATCAAGGCCGTCATGGAGTTCGCTGTAGCCCAGCACCGGGTTGGTGCGCCAGCCGAAATGCGAGGTGTAGGGGCCGTTCGCGGGCATCCGCAGCGGGAATCCGGTCGCGTTTGAGCCAGACGACGAACCGCCGCCGCCACCGCCACCTGATGGCCGGCTGGAACCTGAATTTGATGTGGTGGCAGCCGCGCGAGCGGCCTGTTCGGCGGCCCGGCGGGCGGCCTCGGCAGCGTTGCGTTCCTGGATGCGCTGGGTGACCGAATCCATCTCGGACTGCATGGCGGCATTGTTGGCCCGCTCATCGCTGAGCGCCTGCGCTGCTGCCGCCTCAGCGGCCTCGTTTGCAGCGACCAGGTCTGCCACAGCGGCCTCGGCGGCCTCAGCGGCGGCCTCGGCCTCCTGGGTGATCAGCAACTGTGCTGCTGCGGCCTCGCGCGCAACGCGGGCCTGGTCCTCGAGGGTGGCCATGTTGGTCTGGTTGTTCTGCAACCTGAGCTGCAGCTCGGTGAGCCGGTTCACCTCGGCGGCGTTCGCGTTGTACAGGGTCGAGGCCCACTGGATACGTGAGCTGACGCTGCCTGCGTCCTCGTGGTCGACGAAGAGCATGCCGACCGACAGCATCGCGGTGTTCTGCTGCTGGGCGGTACGCATATCAGCGGCGGCCTTGGCCTGCTGTTCCTCGACCTCCTGCTTGCCCAGCGAGACCGCCGTCCGGGCCTCATCGAGTGCCTGCTCGGCGTCGGCCAGCTCGGCTGCCATCTGGGCGTCCACCTCGGCTGCGGCGTCACGCTCGCTTGTTGCCTTGGCAAGCACGGCCTGCGCATCGGCCAGGGCCTGGCGTGATGCCACAACCTCGGCGGTGGCGGCATCCAGCTGCGATGAGTAGCCACTGATGGCCTGGTTCGATTGCGCGATCTGGTCCCTCAGGCCTGCCTGCCTGTCGTCCAGGTCGTCGGCCCGTGCTGGCGCAACCAGCGAGCTCATTGCCCCAACGACGATCAGTCCAGCAAGCGCCCGCACCAACCAGCGGGACTGGCGGTTGCTGGAATTGCTCGAGTGGCCGTCGTTGGCCCTGGGAAGTCCTCGAGTCACCTTTACACCCACATCCTCGACTAGACGCGCAAATACCTTCGCGTAGTGATCAATGTGGGCACGATAGACAGAACCACCGCCACAATTGCAACCAGCCCGACGGTGAACCACGCGTCTGACCACGTAATCCAGGGTAAAGCCTTGATTGAGACTTTAGCGTTTCGCACAATCAGGAAATCATAAGATCCCAGCAGCGCCGCACCGGAAAGTATGGTGCTGACCACTCCCGCGAACAGCGCCTCCAGCAGGAACGGCAGCATGATGTAGACGTTGGATGCACCGACCAGTCGCATGATGCCGATCTCGCGTCTGCGGGTGAACGCGGACATCCTGATCGTGTTGCCGATCTGCAGCATGGCGGCCACCAGCAGCAGCACGGCCATGCCCATGGTCCCCCACTTCAGGCCGTTGAGGACCGAGAAGATCGGGTCGAGCACATCATGCAGATCGAGCACGTTCTGCACCCCGGGCAGGCTGGACGCCTCGGCCACCACTCCCTGGTAATTCTCGGGGTCGACCAGCTTTATGCGGAACGAATCCTGCATCTGGTCGACGGTCAGCGAATCCAGCAACGGCGAGTCGGCGTAGGTGCGCCGGTAATCCTCATAAGCCATTTCCTTTGATTCATAAAAGACTTCTTGCACGTCAGGGTTCTGTTCGAGCCTGGTCTTGATGCTCTCGCGTTGGACGTCGGTGGTGTCCTGGCCTGGTTCGCAGGTGCCTGACTGGCTGGTCCCGGCGGAGTCCTTGGTACACAGGAAGACCGAGATCTCGATCTTGTCGTACCAGCGTCCCTTTACCCGGTCGACCTCCTGGAAGGTCATCACCGATAGCCCGAACAGCGTCAGGGATACCGTCATCGTCACGATGACCGCGATGGTCATCGAGACATTGCGTTTCAGACCCGACCAGGTCTCACGAAAGGTGTGCCGCATTGTGTTTCGTTCTCCTCGCCGGCTCAGGCAGTGCCGTAGACGCCCTTGACCTGATCGCGCACCAGGTTGCCCTGGTCGAGTTCGATGACTCGCCTGCGCATCTGGTCAACGATGGTCTGGTCGTGGGTGGCCATGATCACGGTTGTGTCGCGCTTGTTGATTCGGTCGAGCAACTTCATGATGCCGACACTGGTTTGCGGATCGAGGTTGCCGGTCGGCTCATCCGCGATGAGGATCTTGGGCTTGTTCACGATCGCGCGGGCGATCGCCACCCGCTGCTGCTCGCCGCCAGACAGTTCTTCGGGGGCACGGGCTTCCTTGCCGGTCAACCCGACCAGGTCGATGATCTCGGGCACGACCTGCTTGATCTCGGTCGTGGGCCGGCCGAGCACCTGTAGTGCGAATGAGACGTTCTCGAAAACGCTCTTCCCCGGTAGCAGCCGGAAGTCCTGGAAGACGGTGCCGATCTGGCGCCGCAGCGCGGGCACCTTCCATTGGTGCAGCCGTCCCAGTTCCTTGCCGAGCACGAAGATCTGGCCCGATGTTGGCCGGTATTCGCGCAGGATCAAGCGCAGGAAGGTTGACTTGCCGGAACCCGAGGTGCCGACCAGGAAGACGAATTCGCCTTTTTCGATCTGGAGGTTGATATGGCGAAGCGCAGGCTTGGTCTGGCCCGAGTAGATCTTCGACACGTCCTCAAAGGTGATCACGTGACCGTCCTGTCGTTGCTTATCGTGCTCTCCCCGCAGCACCGAACCGCTCGGCAGGCTGGGGAAGATTCCTGAGAAACTCTCAGTTATCGTGACGAGTGTATGCTCCCGGTCAAGCTGAAACCGAATCCGCCACGCAAGCAGACCTGTTCAGGTGGCAGGAATTACTGGTCTTCGTCGCGACGCCGCCAGCGAATGCCCGCGTCAATGAAGCCATCGATTTCGCCATCGAAAACGGCATCAGTGTTGCCAGTTTCGTGGTTGGTTCGCAGGTCCTTGACCATCTGGTAGGGGTGCAGCACGTAGCTGCGCATCTGCGAGCCCCACGAGTTGCCATCCGACTTCAGCGCGTTCATCTCGGCCTCGCGGTCCTGGCGCGCCTTCTCGAGCAGCCGGGCCTGCAGCACCCGCAGCGCGGCCGCGCGGTTCTGGATCTGGCTCTTCTCGTTCTGGCAGCTGACCACGATGCCGGTCGGCAGGTGCGTGATCCGCACTGCCGAGTCAGTGGTGTTCACCGACTGGCCACCGGGCCCCGAACTGCGGAAGACGTCGATGCGGATATCGGATTCGGGCAGGTCGATGCTGTCGGCCTCTTCGACGACCGGCAGCACCTCGACACCGGCGAAGCTGGTCTGGCGGCGTCCCTGGTTGTCGAACGGCGAAATGCGCACCAGGCGGTGCGTCCCCTGCTCGACCGAGAGGGTGCCGTAGGCATATGGGCTCTTGACGGTGAAGGTTGCCGACTTGATGCCAGCCTCTTCGGCATAGCTGATGTCGTAGACCTCGACGCCGTAACCGTGCCGTTCGGCCCAGCGCTCGTACATGCGCAGCAGCATCGCTGCGAAGTCTGCGGCGTCCACCCCACCGGCCTCGGAGCGGATGGTGACCAGCGCGTCGCGTTCGTCGTATTCCCCGCTGAGCAGGGTGCGCACCTCGAGGGCCTCGATCGCGGTGCTCAGCGAGGCAACCTCATGCTGCACTTCCACCTGGCTGTCGTGGTCGGCCTCTTCAGCAGCGAGTTCGAGCAACACCTGGACGTCGTCGAGGCGCTGGCGCAACTGTGCGACGCGCTCGATCTCTGACTGCAGGCGGGACAGCCGGCTGGTGACGCGCTGGGCGTTGGCCTGGTCGTTCCACAGGTCTGGGGCTGCGGCCTGTTCTTCGAGCTCGGCGATCTCGACCTTCTTGGCCTCGGGGTCGACGACCACCTCGATCGAGGTCAATGCCCGGTCGAGGTCGTGCAGGGTCTCACTAAGCTCTTCAAATGCCACAACGCAACAGTCTACCTTCTCGCCCACAGGCCGGCTGCCGACCGCAACCCGGCGCGGCCGGGCATGACAGAATTGAGCACTGACTGGAGGGACTGACATGGGTGAGATCAAGGCTCGGCTGCAGGCCGACCTGACTGCGGCGATGAAGGCACGCGACGAGTTCACCAAGTCGACGATCCGGATGGCCCTGGGTGCCATCCAGTACGCCGAGGTGGCCGGTGACCAGGCCCGCGAACTGAGTGCGACCGAAGAGCTTGCGGTGTTGAGCAAGGAGCAGCGCTCACGGACTGAATCGGCCCAGACCTATGCCGAGGCCGGGCGTCCCGAACTGGCCGAGAAGGAAGCTGCCGAGGCGGAGTTCCTGGCCCGCTACCTGCCCCAGCCGCTCAGCGAGGCCGAGCTGGTCGAGATCGTCGACGCCCAGGTGGCTGCTGCGGCAGCCGAATTGGGTGGGCCCCCGACCATGAAGCAGATGGGGGCGATCGTGCGGGCGATCAACGAGCAGGTGACCGGGCGGGCAGACGGCAAGACTGTCGCCGGCCTGGTGCGGCAGCGACTCGCCTGATTCACTCGCCGTCGGCCTCAGCGACTGCCGGAGCGACCTGCACCACCAGGGTGTCCAGGCGCTCGGCACGCTCGGTTTCTTGCGCATGGACGGCCAGTGCGCCGGTGGCCAGCGTGATCACCGACAAAACGGATACTGCGACGAAGAGACCCCTGTCGAGACGTGTCTTCAAAATCTCCCCGACCATCATCCTCCTGTCGCAGTCGGCCTGCTTTTGCCCACTACTTGGATAGATGCGTTTGGTTACACGTTTCGTTACATGCCCGGCAACAAATTGCCTTGATTGGTCGGGGCGCCCAGCTCGCACGGACGCGCCTTGACAGGGAGGCAATCCAGTTTGTGGGGGCATGACAGAGCCCCGGCGAGATGTAGCTCTGTTTCCAGAACCAGCGCTCCACCGGGGCGTCAAATTCAGGCTACCACGCACGTCTGGCATCCGGTCGGGCACCCGGATTTCACTCTTCGCAGCGCTCCCCCTTGCGTCAATCGAGATGCTCGCTACCACAAGGATTCGTGGGTGGGCGCAGTCGGACTCGAACCAACGACCTGCTGGTTGTAAGCCAGCTGCTCTAACCAACTGAGCTATGCGCCCCGGCGACCCATTCTGTCAGCAACTTGCCCAAAACGAAACCGAGGGCCACCATGGGCCCTCGGTTTGTCATCTGGTCAAGTCAGGAAGGCTAGGCGTCCTGACCGGTCTCTACCTCGCCGGCGACATCACCAGTGGTGACCTTCACCTTGCGCGGCTTGGCCTCTTCGGCGACCGGGATGGTCAGCGTCAGCACGCCGTCGACGTAGCTGGCACTGATCTGGGCCAGGTCGAGGCCGGCGCCGAGCGTGAGCTGGCGGGCGTACGAGCCGTAGCTGCGCTCACGGCTGACCCAGCGGTTGTTCTCGTCGTCGCTCTTGAGTTCCTGCTCGACCCGCTCGGCACGTACCGTCAGGGTGCGGTCATCTACATCGATGTCGATGCTGTCGGCGGAAACACCGGGCAGATCCATCTTGACGATGAACTCATCGCCCTCGCGGTAAAGGTCCATCGGCATGCTGCGGGAATCGGCCGCGGCCGCTCGGGTCAGTTGGTTGAAGACGCGATCCATGTCACGGAACGGGTTGTAAATGGTGCTCATGTGTACTCCTTGGGTTCTTTGGCCTGATTTGGACGTCCTTCCGGAACGCCCTACATAGTTGAGTCTATCTGACTCAACCTGGTTTTCAAGTAAGTTGAGTCGACTCGACTCAACTTTGCGTGAAGGCGAGAGGCAGGGAGGAACCCGACCATGCGCGCCGGACGAAATCATCATCAGCGCGGGTTTGGGCACGCAAGAGGTGCGCGCGACGCGCCGCAGGCAAGAAGAGAACCGGCCTGGAGCGCGTGTGCGCACCAGGCCGGGCGGCGTCAAAGCCGAAAAGGGCCCACCCGGTTTGAAGGGGTCAGGCCGGTGTTACAGGCGACGGATCGAATTGATCAGCGACGGTCGCCCTTGGGGCGAACCACTCGACGTGCCTGCCAATCAGGACTGACCTCGACGATGGAGGTGAGGACCAGCCCTGCGGTGTTCGTCCCCTCAGAGATGTCAGCCGGCTCGATATAGCCGGGGCGGCCGATCTTGGGTGTCAACAGCCAGACCCAACCTGTCTCGGACAGGTCACGGAGTGAGTCGTAGAGGGCGTCGGCAACATCTTCGTCGTCGTCGCGTAGCCACAGCATGAC
>JBMNPP010000022.1:0-21474 GCA_050943675.1 Brooklawnia sp. | reverse complement strand
CTGCGCGTATCGCGATGACCCGCCACATCAAGCGTGGCGGCAAGGTGTGGATCAACGTCTACCCCGACCGCCCGCTGACCAAGCACCCAGCTGAATCACGGATGGGCTCTGGGAAAGGTTCACCGGAGGACTGGGTTTTCAATGTGAAGCCCGGTCGGGTGCTGTTCGAGCTCTCCGGTGTCACCGAGGACGTGGCCCGCGAGGCGATGCGCCTGGCAATTCACAAGCTGCCGTTCAAGGCGCGTTTCATCAAGCGTGAAGAGGTGAACTGATCATGGCCGATACCAAGGCTCTGAATGCAGCCGAGCTGCGTGGCCTGTCGGGCCAGGAACTCAACGACCAGGTTGTCGACCTGAAGGAAGAGTTGTTCAACCTGCGCTTCCAGGCCGCGACCGGCCAGCTGCAGAACACTGCCCGCCTGCGCGAGGTCCGCAAGGACATCGCCCGCATCTACACGGTGCTGCAGGAACGCAGCCTGGGCATTATCGAGGATCCTGACCAGAAGGTTGAAGAATGAGCCAAACGCCTACCGAAGCCAAGCGCGCCGGACGTAAGGTCCGCGAAGGCCTGGTCGTGTCCGACAAGGCCGACAAGACCATCGTGGTCGAGGTCTCCGACCGGGTGAAGCATCCGCTGTACGGCAAGGTCATGACCCAGACCAGCCGGCTGCATGCCCATGATGAGAACAACGACTGTGGCGTGGGTGACCGCGTCCGCATCATGGAGACTCGTCCGCTGTCGGCCACCAAGCGTTGGCGTCTGATCGAGATCATCGAGAAGGCCCGCTAATCCAGCCCTGGTCCACAACCAGAGCACGTAACTAGTTCCACTAGGCCCCGGGAAGGGGAACCGGTGGGGCAGAGGAGAAGAAATGATCCAGCAGGAGTCGCGACTTAAAGTCGCCGACAACACCGGCGCCAAGGAGATCCTGTGCGTCCGGGTGCTCGGTGGCTCGATGCGTCGCTACGCCGGTCTCGGTGACACGATCGTGGCCACCGTGAAGGACGCCATCCCCGGTGGCAATGTGAAGAAGGGCGAGCTGGTCAGGGCCGTCATCGTCCGTACCGCCAAGGAGCATCGCCGCGCCGATGGTTCCTACATCAAGTTCGACGAGAACGCAGCCGTCATCCTCAAGGGTGATGGTGAACCCCGGGGCACCCGCATCTTCGGCCCGGTTGCCCGTGAACTGCGTGACAAGCGATACATGCGTATCGTCTCGCTCGCGCCAGAGGTGATCTGAGTGAAGCTCAAGAAGGGTGACCGCGTAAGGGTCATCGCAGGCAAGGACAAGGGTGCCACCGGCGAGATCATCGCCGTGTACCCGCATGACAACCGGGTGACCGTACAGGGCGTCAACATCATGAAGCGCCACGTTCGGGACACCGCTGACCCCAGCACCGGCCGCACGACCAAGGGCGGTGTGATCAGCTCCGAGGCGCCGATCCACGCCTCCAACGTGCAGTTGGTGACCAAGGACGACAAGGGCAATGAGGTACTGACCCGGATCGGCAACGAGCGCGCAGAGGTTTCGAAGAAGCGCTCGGACGGCTCGGAATATGTCGGCAGCCGCGGAGTCCGTATCGCCCGCAAGACCGGGAAGGAAATCTGATGGCCGCCAAGAAGAAGGTCCAGGCCGACAAGCCGGCCGACGTGGTGCGCGCCTCAGCAGACACCCCGCCGCGCCTCAAGCAGCGCTACCGGGATGAGATCCGCCCGGCGCTGCAGGAAGAGTTCAAGTACGGCAACGTGATGCAGGTGCCCGGCCTGACCAAGATCGTGGTCAACATGGGTGTGGGTGAGGCTGCCCGCGATGCCAAGATCCTGGACGGCGCGATTCGTGACCTGACCGCCATCACTGGCCAGAAGCCGATGGTGACCAAGGCCCGCAAGTCGATCGCCCAGTTCAAGCTGCGTGAGGGGCAGGCCATTGGCTGCCACGTCACCTTGCGCGGTGACCGGATGTGGGAGTTCGCTGACCGGCTGCTCACCCTGGCGCTGCCGCGTATCCGTGACTTCCGTGGCCTGAATTCGCACCAGTTCGATGGGCGGGGCAACTACACCTTCGGGCTCAATGAGCAGGTCATGTTCCACGAGATCGATCAGGACAGGATCGACCGCGTGCGTGGTATGGACATCACGTTCGTGACCTCCGCCGAGAACGACGAAGAGGGCAAGGCGCTGCTGAAGCACCTTGGGTTCCCGTTCAAGGCCACCGATGACGCGCGGGTCGCGCGTCGCCGGGCCGCCGTCCACTACAAGTCGAAGTCAGCCGCCAAGGCTGCTGCCAAGAGGAATAGGTGAGGCTCTAAATGGCCAAGACTGCGCTGCGCGTCAAGCAGGCTCGCAAGCCCAAGTTCAAGGTTCGCGCATATACGCGCTGCCAGCGTTGCGGACGCCCCAAGGCTGTGTACCGCGCGTTCGGCCTGTGCCGTATCTGCCTGCGCACCCTCGCCCACGCGGGTGAGCTGCCTGGCGTGACGAAGTCCTCCTGGTGAGTCTGCTCACCACCCAATCCATGACGCGGCAGGTCCCGGTCGGGAAACCGCTGCGAGAAAGAGGCTGACAAGCCATGACGATGACAGACCCGATCGCAGACATGCTTACGCGGCTGCGCAACGCCAATCAGGCCTACCACGACGCTACGTCGATGCCGCACTCCAAGATCAAGGTGGGAATCGCCCAGATCTTGCAGCAAGAGGGCTACATCGCCGGTTACGAGGTCGCCGAGCCGACTGGCAAGCAGGTCGGCAAGACGCTGACCATCACCCTGAAGTACGGCGACGACCGGCGGCGGTCGATTGCCGGATTGCGCCGCATCAGCAAGCCTGGTCTGCGGGTTTACGCAAAGTCGAACAACCTGCCCAAGGTGCTCGGAGGAATGGGCATCGCGATCATCTCGACCTCGCATGGTCTGATGACCGACCGGCAGGCACATATGAAGTCCGTGGGCGGCGAAGTGCTCGCCTACGTGTGGTGACCGGACCGAACTGAGAGGAGTTACTGCAAATGTCACGTATTGGCAGAATGCCCATCACGGTTCCGTCCGGTGTCGAGGTAAGCATTGATGGTGCCGATGTCCAGGTGAAGGGCCCCAAGGGCACCCTGAACCGCACCGTTACTGCGCCGATCACTATCGAGAAGAACGATGAGGGCCAGCTGGTTGTCCAGCGTCCCAACGACGAGCGCGAGTCACGGTCGCTGCACGGCCTGACCCGCACCCTGGTGCAGAACATGGTGATCGGTGTCACCGACGGCTACTCCAAGACCCTGGAGATCGTTGGTGTTGGGTACCGGGTGCTGCAGAAGACCCCGGCCCAGATCGAGTTCATGCTCGGCTTCAGCCACCCGGTCATCGTGGATGCACCAGAGGGGATCACCTTTGAGGTTGAGACCCCGACCCGGCTGCACATCCGCGGGATCGACAAGCAGGTCGTCGGCGAGGTCGCGGCCAATATCCGCAAGCTCCGCAAGCCCGAGCCGTACAAGGGCAAGGGTGTGCGGTACCAGGGCGAGCACGTGCGCCGCAAGGCTGGAAAGGCTGGTAACTAGTAATGGCTATTTCCCTGCGTCCGCGTAAGGGCCAGTCCAGCAAGTCAGCTGCGCTCAAGCGCCGCGCTGCACGAGGCCGCAAGAAGATCTTCGGTTATCCCGAGCGTCCCCGCCTGGTGGCAACCCGCAGCTCGCGCCATTTGCTGGTGCAGATCGTCGACGACGTGGCCGGCCGCACGCTGGCCTCCGCCTCGACCATGGAACCCGAGTTGCGCAAGATCACCGGCGACAAGACCGCCAAGGCCACCAAGGTCGGCGAGCTGATCGCACAGCGTGCCAAGGATGCCGGCATCGAACAGGTCGTCCTCGACCGTGCGGGCCGGCAGTACCACGGCAGGATCGCTGCGATGGCCGACGCCGCCCGCAAGGCCGGTCTCGGGCTGTAGAGACACGACGAAAGGTATATGAGCGATGAGTGAATCCCAGCGCGGCGGCGGCCGCCAGGGCGAGCGTCGTGGCCGTGATGACCGCCGAGGCCGTGACCAGCGAGATGACCGTAAGGACCAGTACCTCGAACGGGTAGTGTCCATCAACCGGGTCGCCAAGGTGGTCCAGGGTGGACGTCGGTTCAGCTTCACCGCGTTGGTAGTGGTGGGCGATGGCGAGGGCACCGTGGGCGTCGGCTACGGAAAGGCCAAGGAGGTGCCCGCAGCGATCGCGAAGGGCGTCGAGGAGGCCAAGAAGAACTTCTTCAGGGTGCCGCTGATCCAGCGCACCATCCCGCATGCGGTACAGGGCGAGAAGGCGGCCGGGATCGTGCTGCTGCGTCCGGCATCGCCGGGTACCGGTGTGATCGCTGGTGGCTCTGTGCGTGCAGTTCTGGAGTGCGCTGGTGTGCACGACGTGCTGGCGAAGTCCCTGGGTTCGGCCAATTCGATCAACGTGGTGCATGCCACGGTGGCCGCACTGAAGGCCCTGGAAGAGCCCGAGCAGGTGGCCAAGCGTCGCGGCAAGCGGGTCGAGGACGTCGCTCCGGCGGCGCTGCTGCGGGCCCGCAAGGAGGCAGAGCAGAATGCCTGAGTTGAAGGTAACCCAGACCAAGTCCGGTATCGGCGAGAAGCCGGCTGCCCGCAAGACCCTGCGGGCGCTCGGCCTGCGCAAGGTCGGCGACCAGGTAACCCATGCTGATCGTCCCGAGATCCGCGGGATGGTGGCTGCCGTGCGGCACCTGGTTGTTATGGAAGAGGTGAATTGAGATGGCTTTGAAGGTCCATCATCTGCGTCCGGCGCCCGGCGCCCACAAGGTGGCCAAGCGCGTGGCCCGCGGCGAATCCGGCAAGGGCGGCAAGACCGCTGGCCGGGGTACCAAGGGCACGGGCGCTCGCAAGAACGTTCCGGAGAACTTCGAGGGTGGCCAGATGCCACTGCACATGCGCACCCCGAAGATGCGTGGTTTCCAGAACCCGTTCCGGGTGAACTACCAGGTGGTCAACCTGAACCGGCTGGCCGAACTGTTTCCTGAGGGCGGCGAGCTGGGCGTGGACGAGTTGGTCGCGGCTGGTGCAGTGCGTGCCGGCCGTCCGGTCAAGATGCTCGGAAGTGGCGAGGTCTCGGCCAAGTACGACATCACGGCGGACGCCTTCTCGGCGTCGGCCAAGGAAAAGATCGAGGCTGCTGGCGGCACCGTCACCCAGCGTTGATGCCAGTCCCAGGCGATGAGCGGGCGATCCCACACAGGGGTCGCCCGTTCGACCTGTTCAGCGCAGGTTCGGTGGGGCTGGCGAACTATGCCAACCGCATCATCTGTTGCTACGCTACGTAGGTTGCTCGCAGCACGCGGCTTTGCCGTGCACTGGGGTAACAGTTCCATCTAGTCGATTGAAAGAGGGAACCGGATGCTCTCCGCATTCCTCACCGCATTCCGCACACCGGATCTTCGCAAGAAGCTCCTGTTCACCATGGGCATTCTGGTGCTTTTCCGGTTGGGATCAAGCATTCCTTCGCCGAATGTGAACACCGCAAACATCCGTGAATGTGCGGCTGGTGCTCTGCAGGGCGAGCAGGCTGGTGCCTTCTCAATGATCAACATGTTCTCTGGTGGTGCGCTGCTACACCTGTCGGTGTTTGCGCTGGGCATCATGCCCTATATCACCAGTTCCATCATCCTGCAGTTGCTCGTCGTGGTTATCCCGCGGCTCGAGACGCTGAAGAAGGAGGGTGGCCAGGGCCGCGAGAAGATCACCCAGTACACCCGCTGGCTGACCATCGTCCTGGCGGTGCTGCAGGCGACGTCGTTCACGATGCTGGCCATCAACGGTCAGTTGTTCGCCACCTGCAGCCTCGACGTGGTCTACAGCAAGGAGATCTTCCCGATCGTCGTGATGATCATGACGATGACCGCCGGCACCTCGATCATCATGTGGTTCGGTGAGCTGATCACCGACCGCGGCGTCGGCAACGGCATGTCTGTGCTGATCTTCACCCAGATCGCTGCCCGCTTCCCGGCCTCCATGTGGAATATCCGCAACGGCCAGGCCGACCCCAACCGGGGCCTGATGGTAATGCTCATCGTCATCGCTATCGGTTTGCTGGTGATGGCTGGCGTGGTCTACGTCGAGCAATCCCAGCGCCGCATCCCGGTGCAGTACGCCAAACGGATGGTCGGCAACAGACTGCTGGGCGGGTCGTCCACCTATATCCCGCTCAAGGTCAACCAGGCCGGCGTCATCCCGGTCATCTTCGCCAGTTCGATCCTATACCTTCCGGTGCTCTATACGATGTTCCAACCCACTGGCAGGCTGGCTGAGTGGATCGCGGCGAATATGGCCACCGGTACCGGGCTGTGGTACAACATCATCTTCTTCCTGTTGATCATCGGGTTCGCCTATTTCTATGTGTCGATCACCTTCGATCCGGTCGAGATCAGCGACAACATGAAGAAGTACGGCGGGTTTATCCCGGGCATCCGGGCCGGCAAACCGACAGAGGACTACCTGGCCTTCGTGTTGAGTCGCCTGACCGCCCCCGGATCGCTCTACCTGGCCACGATTTCTCTGCTCCCGTCGCTGGCGATATTGCTGTTCAACGCTGACCAGAACTTCCCCTTCGGTGGGACGAGCCTGCTGATCATGGTCGGTGTCGGCCTTGATACGGTGAAGCAGATCGAGAGCCAGCTGCACCAGCGCAATTATGAAGGGATGCTCAAGTGAGATTGCTGATCATGGGGGCCCCGGGAGCCGGCAAGGGCACTCAATCCTCTGGGATCGCAGCCCATTACGGCGTACCCGCGGTTTCAACCGGCGACATCTTTCGTTCCAACGTTGCCAAGCAGACCCCGCTGGGCAAGCAGGTGGAGGCGATCATCGCGGCCGGCGACTATGTGCCCGATGACCTCACCGAACAGATCGTCGCCAACCGGCTCGACGAGCCGGACGCTGCCCAGGGCTTCCTGCTCGACGGCTTCCCGCGCACCGTGCACCAGGTTCGCCAACTGGAGGACTACCTGACCAGGCGGGGGCTGGAACTGGATGCGGTCATCTCGCTGCAGGTCGATCCGGAGGTCCTGATCGGCCGCCTGCTCAACCGGGCCCAGGTCGAGGGCCGGGCCGATGACACTGAATCCACGATCCGGCATCGGATGGATGTCTACGTCCGCGACACCCAGCCACTGCTGGACCACTACGCAGACCAGGGACTGCTGGTCGAGGTGGATGGTATCGGCGAGGTCGACGAGGTCGCTGCCCGGATCGTGGCCGCACTGGACGCCCATCGTGAGGCAGGCGGCTCCCAGACCTGATGGGATCACCCGGAGTCGAGATCAAGTCCGCCGAACAGATCGTGCGGATGCGCCGGGCAGGGTTGGTGGTGGCACAGGCCCTGGCCGCCATGGGCCGGGCAGTGCGCCCAGGCCTGACCACTGGTGAACTGGACGCCGTCGCCCGCCAGGTGCTGGCCGAACACCGGGCCACCAGCTCTTTCCTGGGTTATGGGGCCGACTGGGACTACCCGCCATATCCGGCCACCGCCTGCATCTCGGTCAACGAAGAAGTGGTCCACGGCATCCCCGGTGACCGGGTGCTGGCCGAGGGTGACATCGTCTCGATCGACTTCGGTGCCATCGTGGAGGGCTGGCACGGTGATGCGGCCCGCACCTTCGCCGTGGGCCAGATAACCCCTGATGTGGCCGAACTGGTCGAGGTGACCCGCCAGGCCATGTGGGCCGGCATCGCGGCTGCCGCGAGTGCCGCCAGAGTGGGCGATATCAGCCAGGCGATCCAGCAGTACGCCAACCAGGCGGGCCTGGGCATTGTTCGTGAATACACCGGGCACGGCATCGGCAGTGCCATGCACCAGCCACCCGATGTGCCCAACTACGGTCGTGCCCGCCGCGGCCCGCGGCTGTCCAAGGGGATGTGCCTGGCGATCGAACCGATCTTCACGATGGGCCAGCCCATGTCGGTGGTGCTGGCCGATGAGTGGACCGTGGTCACCCAGGACGGCTGCTGGGCCTCCCACTGGGAAAACACAGTGGCGTTGTGTGAGGACGGCATCTGGGTACTCACCGAACCCGATGGTGGCCGCGCCGAGCTGGCTGCGCGCGGGGTTCAGTTGTCGGCGCTGGCCGACAGTGCTGTGAAATAGGCGACCCGGATTTGGGGGCAGGTAGCCGGACAGGGTAACATTACCCGTCGGTCCCATGTGTCAACTCTGCCCTTGGGCAGGTTTGGCAGGCGTGGACCTGCGTCCTAGAACCGTACACGTAGATCGGGAGTGCATTGGCGAAGAAGGAAGGAACGCTCGAACTGGAGGGCACCGTGGTCGAGGCCCTGCCCAACGCGATGTTCCGCGTTGAGCTGGACAACGGGCACAAGGTGCTGGCCACCATCAGTGGCAAGATGCGTCAGCATTACATCCGGATCCTGCCGCAGGACCGGGTGGTCGTCGAGCTGTCTCCGTACGATCTGACCCGTGGACGCATCGTCTACCGCCACAAGTAAACCGGTGCGGGGCGCGCAGCGTCCCGGCCCTCGAAGGAGCAGCTCGAATGAAGGTTCAGCCGAGCGTCAAGAAGATCTGTGACAACTGCAAGGTGATTCGTCGCCGCGGTGTCGTCCGGGTGATTTGTACCAACCCGCGGCACAAGCAGCGTCAGGGCTGATCTGACCAGACGCACTAGACAACTGAATACACAACCACGTGAGCGCAGCCGGGTTCTTCGAGAACCACGGTCCACCCCCGGGACGAAGGCCGGGGCCCGAAGCCGGAGCATCATCCGGATGGAGATTCGGGAACGCCTCACGCCAGACACCTTCGCGAACAGAACAGGAAAAGCCACATGGCACGTCTCCAAGGAGTTGACCTGCCGCGCGAGAAGCGCATCGAGGTCGCACTCACCTACGTCTTCGGCATCGGGCGCACCCGAGCCGCCGAAACCCTGGCAGCCACTGAAGTCAGTGGGGATATCCGCGTCAAGGACCTGACCGACGAACAACTCGTCGCGCTGCGTGACCACATCGACGCCAACTATGAAGTCGAAGGCGACCTGCGGCGTTCAATTGCCGCCGACATCCGCCGCAAGACCGAGATCGGCACCTACCAGGGCCGTCGTCACCGCAGCGGGCTTCCCGTCCGCGGCCAGCGCACCCGCACCAATGCCCGCACCCGCAAGGGTCGCAAGAAGGCAGTTGCGGGCAAGAAGAAGACCCGCTGATTCGGGCGATCCCCAGTTATCTGACAACCTGCCAAGGAGAACAAAGAACTTATGGCTACTGCAGGCCGCAAGGCTGCCGCCAAGACCAAGGTGCGGCGCAGGGAAAAGAAGAATGTGGTCGCCGGCCAGGCCCACATCAAGAGCACTTTCAATAACACCGTCATCACCATCACCGACACCACCGGCGCGGTCATCTCGTGGGCCAGTTCGGGCACCGTCGGTTTCAAGGGCTCGCGCAAGTCGACCCCATTCGCCGCACAGATGGCTGCCGAGGCAGCCGGCCGGCGTGCAATGGACCACGGCATGAAGCGGGTCGATGTGTTCGTCAAGGGTCCCGGTTCGGGACGTGAGACTGCGATTCGCTCGCTGGGTGCGATCGGCCTGGAGGTTGGCACCATTTCGGATGTCACCCCGATGCCGCACAACGGCTGCCGTCCCCCCAAGCGTCGTCGCGTTTAACTCACCCGAGCCAAGAAAGGACTGACAACACACCATGGCCCGCTATACCGGACCCATCACAAAGAAGTCCCGTCGTCTCGGGACCGACCTGGTCGGCAACGACAAGGCATTCGAGCACCGTCCATACCCGCCCGGCCAGCACGGTCGCGGCCGCAGCAAAGATTCCGAATACCGCGTACAGCTCAAGGAGAAGCAGAAGGCCCGCTACGCCTACGGCGTCCTTGAGAAGCAGTTCCGTCGCTACTACAAAGAGGCTGACCGCGTGCCCGGCAAGACCGGTGAGACGCTGCTGCAGATCCTCGAGTCGCGGCTGGACAACGTGGTTTACCGCGCCGGCTTCGCCTCGACCCGCCGTCAGGCCCGTCAGCTGGTCAGCCACGGCCACTTGCTGGTCAACGGCAAGCGCGTAACCATCCCGAGCTACCGCGTCACACCGCTCGACATCGTCGACGTGGCGCCCAAGTCGGTCAACCTGACGCCGTTCGTGATCGCCCGCGAAACCTGGGGCGAGCGCGAGGTGCCGGCCTGGCTGACCGTCAAGCCGAACCGCATGCGGGTCCTGGTGCACCAGTTGCCCACCCGCGAGCAGATCACCATCGACGTCAACGAACAGGCGATCGTCGAGCTCTACTCGAAGTAACCCCCTCGGGGCGCCGGACGCAGAACCGGTCTGCGTCCGGCGATTCGCGCCGTCATATAGCGGGCGGCGCGGGAAGGAAAATACATGCTCATCGCACAGCGCCCGACGCTCTCCGAAGAGGCAGTCGGCGAGTACCGTTCGCGGTTCATCCTCGAACCGCTGGAGCCGGGCTTCGGTTACACCCTGGGCAACTCGATGCGTCGTACCCTGCTGTCGTCCATCCCGGGCGCAGCGGTCACCAGCATCAAGATCGAGGGCAACCAGCACGAGTTCAGCACCCTGCCCGGTGTCGTCGAGGACGTCACCGAGATGATCCTCAACCTCAAGGAACTGGTGCTGACCAGTGAAGAGGACGAGCCGGTCGCCATGTACCTGCGCAAGTCGGGTGCCGGTGCGGTCACTGCCGCCGACATCGCCGTACCGGCCGGTGTCGAGGTGCTCAACCCCGAGCTGCACATCGCCGAGCTCAACGAATCAGGCGCCATCGAGATGGAGCTGGTGGTCGAGCGGGGCCGCGGCTATGTCTCTGCCGTGCAGAACAAGAACCCGGACGCCGAGATCGGTCGTATCCCGGTCGACTCGATCTACTCACCGGTGGTCAAGGTCACCTACAAGGTAGAGGCCACCCGTGTCGAGACCCGTACCGACTTCGACCGGCTGATCATCGATGTCGAGACCAAGCCGGCCATCACCCCGCGTGATGCGATGGCTTCGGCGGGCAAGACCCTGGTTGAGCTGTTCGGTCTGGCCCGCGAGCTCAATGTCGACGCCGAGGGAATCGAGATCGGCCCCAGCCCGATCGATGAGCAGTTGGCTGCCGATCTGGCCCTGCCAGTCGAGGACCTCAACCTCACGGTGCGGTCATACAACTGCCTCAAACGTGAGGGCATCCACACAGTCGGTGAGCTGGTGGGACGCAGCGAGCAGGACCTGCTCGACATCCGCAACTTCGGCTCGAAGTCCATAGAGGAAGTCAAGACCAAGCTCGGTGAGCTGGGCCTGGTCCTCAAGGACAGCTCGCCGGGATTCGATCCGTTGGCTGCTGCCGACCAGTTCGCCAGCATTGAGGGCGACGACGACGACCAGTTCATCGAGACCGAGCAGTACTGATCCGCACACCAAACCTGGAGAAACCGAGAAATGCCAAAGCCAACCAAGGGTCCCCGCCTCGGCGGCAGCCCTGCCCATCAGCGGATCATCCTGGCCAACATGGCCAGCCAACTGTTCGAGCATGGGCGTATCACCACCACCCAGACCCGCGCCAAGCGCGTCCAGCCGCTGGCCGAGCGGCTGATCGCCAAGGCCAAGCGCGGTGACCTGCACTCGCGTCGGCTGGTGAAGCAGACCATCACCAACCCTGACATCGTGCACCTGCTGTTCACCGAGATCGCACCGACGATGTCCGAGCGTGACGGCGGATATACCCGCATCACCAAGATCGGGCCCCGCAAGGGTGACAACGCGCCGATGGTCATCATCGAACTGATCACCGAGCCGGTCAAGAAGGCGAAGAAGGCCGAGCCGGCTGACCAGGCGGAGTTCAAGACGGTCGACCAGGCTGCCAGGGACGCCGCGCAGGAGGCGGCCCCGGCCGACGAGCAGGTGACTGACGAGGTTGCCGATGAGGTCGAGGCCGACGAGCCTGCAGCCGAGGCTGATGAGGCTGACGAGGCTGATGATGCCGAGGAGGCTGACGAGGCCAAGGCCTGAGTCAGCTGGCTTGATTTTCACTGCTGGCGGCGTCCACCGATGGTGGGCGCCGCCAGCTTCTTTGGTTGATAAGCTCGATTACTCATAGCTCAGGAGGCCAGATGGCTCAGCTGCGTATCGCCCAGCTCGCCAATTTCGTCGGGCCGACCTCTGGGGGCATGAAGGTGGCCATCGAACACCTGGGCCGGGGCTATGTGGGCGCCGGGGCCGAACGAATGTTGGTAATCCCCGGTGAGCGTGACGACATCCAGTCAACCGATGCCGGTACGGTCGTCCAGGTGCGTGCCCCGAAGGTGAGCTCGACCTACCGGATGATCCTCCAGCCTTGGCGTGCACTGCGCGTCCTGGAAGATTTTGGTCCCACCTCAGTGGAATGTTCCGACAAGTGGACGCTGTCGCAGGTCGGCCGCTGGGCGCGGCGCCGCGGGATCGGCTCGATGCTGTTCAGCCACGAACGGCTGGACGACATGGCCGCCGACTGGTTCCGTGCGGCCGTCGGCGTCGATGCGGCCATCGGTGCGCTCAACCGGCGGCTGGCGAAGAATTTCGATGTGGTCGTGGTGACCTCGGACTACTCATCAGGGGAGTTCGCCCACACTGGCGCGGTGCTGCGCAAGGTGCCACTGGGCGTCGACCTGCAAACCTTCCACCTGGGTGCAGGCAGCCCGGCCGGGGGTCCGCAGGCGCAGCTTTGCTATGTGGGGCGGATGTCACACGAGAAGCACCCCGAGCTGGCCGTGGCCGCAGCGGTCGAATTGCACCGGCGCGGGGTCGATTTCGTGCTCAACATGTACGGCACCGGGCCGGATGTCGAGGCGCTGCGTGCCCAGGCCGGTGCGGCACCGGTGGTCTTCCACGGTCATGTGGCCGGACGCAGCGAGGTCGCCAAATGCTATGCGCGATCCGACATCTCGCTTTCGGTCTGCCCGACCGAGACGTTCGGGTTGGCGGTGCTTGAGGCGCTCGCCTGTGGCACCCCGGTGGTGACCGCGAATCGGGGTGGTGCCCGCGAACTGGTGGACGCCAGTTGCGGTGAGTGGGGCAGTCCTGATGCGGCCAGTATCGCTGATGCCATCCAGCGGTTGATCGACCGGCGCGGTCAGGGTATGCGGCAGGCAGCCCGGCAACATGCCGAGCTTTTCGATTGGAGCCGCTCGGTTTCACGCATGATGGAACTACACACTGAACTCGCCGGCAAGGAGGCTGGGTGATGGAGCGCAAGGGGTTGCTCGCCGCAGGGGCAGGATTGGTTGCGATCGCGGTCGCACCCGTGCTGGCGCGGGCACCTGAGCCAGCCCTGAGCCTGCCGCGGGATGTGCGCGACCTCGATGAGGCCCTGGACGATTGCCTGGACAGCCGGCTCGACGGCTGGGAGCTGGTCGACTATGCCACTGCTCTGGTCAACCAGAAGTTCACCTGGTACTCGCTGTGGCACCTCTGGGAGGGGTCCAGCCGGGCATTCAGGAACAGCCGTGGCTGCGCCCTGCAATACAACCTCGCCCTGGGGCGCCTGCTGGCCGGGCTGGGCTACCACGTGCAGGTCGTCCACGCCGCGCGCGTTCGCTTTGACTCCGAGGGTGTGCGGCAACCATGGTGGCTGGCGGGGCACACCTGGCTGCGCGTAACCCACGCTGGTCGGACCCTGGATGTGTGCGCAGCACTGGCTGGGCAGCGTGCCGGCCAGGTGCGTTTCGAGGTGATCAGCGATGTCCGGCCGGTGCATCCATGGACCGGGCTCAATATCCGGTTGATGCTGGCCATCCCGGTCACCTGGCAGGTCTGGAAGGCCTGGCTGACCGGCGGCCAGGTGCCGTCCTGGATCTACCGCGACTTCCACGAGGCTGACTGACCCGCGACACCTCAGCCGGCGGTTCGTGGAATGCGCAACTGCCACTCGCGTTGCACCAGGGTTTCGGTGGGCTGGTTGCCCTGGGCGTCAAGCACCTCGGCGACCACATTGGCCTCGATGATGAAGTCGTCGGTGTCGCAGCGCAGTTCCTGGTTGGTGCTCACCGCGACCTGCCAATCACCGCGGCCCAACCGCAGCCGCCAGCGTGAGGTGGCGGTGGCCGACAGCGGATCATCAGCGGTGATGGTGTATATCTCCTGGGCCTGTTCGCCATAGGTCAGCCCATTGGGATACGTGCGTGAACCGCCGTATCCCGGATCGACCAGCAACGTCCAGCGCCCCGATTCTGCGTCGTGCCGCACCTCGCGCTGGGCCATTTCGGTGCCGTCCGGCCCCACGGGACGCACGTGGTGGAAGGTGACCGGCTCCAGTTGCAGGGCCTGCTCGGGCGCCTGCCACACGACCTCGTCGGCTTCCGGGACGCGCTGGGGGCCAAGGACTGGCAGTTCAATCGAACTGGATGGCAGGTGGACGCGCAGTTCGCCGGTCCCGGCCTGCGGCCAGACCCAGGGCCAGTAGGCCGACGACAGCACCAGCCGCAGGGCGTGACCTGCGGCCAGACGCACCCCGAGGCTGTTGAGTTCGATGCTGACCTGCTCTGCCCGGCCGGGGGTGAAGTGCTCGATCCGGTCGCGCCCATTGCGCGCTGACAGGTTCAGCACGCCCCGGCTCAGCAGCCGCGAAGAGCCGTCGGGAGCCACATCGCACAGCCGGGCAATCACCTGGGCGCGTGGGGTGCTGCTGTCGAGCAGCAGCCGCACCACTGGCCGGCCCAGCAGCGTGACCCGTTCATCAGCGACCAGGATCTCGAAGGCCACGCCCCGGCCATCCTCGGCGCGCTGGTCGGATGGAAGGTCGGTGAGGTTGCCATAGGGGAAGAATTTGCCGGAATCGATACCGGTGTGCTGCGGGCTGCGCACCGTGACCCAGCCATCCCGGGCGGGCACGTTGGCCCGCGGGAGGGCCCGCTCACTGGCGGTCACCTCCGGGGTGGGCCACTGAGTGGCCAGCCAGACCCCGGGCACATCACCGGGTGTGGGCACCGGCGCGCGCGAATCCTCGATGAAAACCCGTAATTCCGGATCATCAAGAACCCCGGTGTCCTCGCCCTTCAGCCAGTGGTCCCACCAGCGGAGGGTCTCCTGCAGGAAGCCGATAGCCGGCCCGGGCTGGTTCGCGCGGTCCGGGTACTGGTGCGCCCAGGGCCCGAGGATGCCGCGGGCGGGGCCGGGCAGGTGCTGCACCAGCCGCAACACCGTGTCGTGATAGGGGTCTGCCCAACCGCCAACAGCCAGTACTGCGGCCTGGATGGCGGAGTAGTCTTCGCAGACCGAGCCGTGCCGCCAGTAGTCGTCCCGGGTCTGGTGCGACAGCCAGGTGGCCAGCGGGGGAGTCAGGTGCTCGATGCGGTCCTGCCACATCTCGCGCCAGTTCGGGCCGACATGCAGGGGGTCGGGTGGCCGCGACGAGAACGCGAGCATGGTGCCGGCCCAGGCACTCATGTCGATACCGAGGACCGAGCCGCCGGTGTAGTGCACATCATTGTCGAAGCGGTCGTCGGTGGCGCACACCGTCACGACCGCTTTCAGTGCGGCCGGGCGCAGTGCCGCCAGTTGCAGGCCATTGAAGCCACCCCAGGAGATGCCGAACATGCCCACGGCACCGGTGCACCAGGGCTGTCCGGCCAGCCAGGCGATGACCGCCAGGCCGTCGTCCAGTTCGATCCGGGAATATTCGTCCTCAAAGAGCCCCTCGGAATCGCCGGTGCCCCGGATGTCCACCCGCACCGAGGCATAGCCGTGCCCGGCATACCAGGGGTGCCGTTCCCCATCCCGTACCGCGGTCCAGTCAGACTTGCGGTACGGCAGGTACTCCAGCAGTGCGGGCACCGGGTTGGTCCGGGCATCGACGGGCAGCCAGATGCGGGCGTGCAGCCGCACACCGTCAGCCATCGGTATCCAGGCGTGCCGTACCTCGGTTTGGTGTGGCAGTTCATCTGGGTGGATAAGTCGCAAACTCAATTTGTTCCTTCCGGCGTCCGCCATCGCCGCCAGCGATGACCCTGTCCGGAATCCTCCCAGCCATCCGATTCGTCGCTCACCCAGGTCCGTTCCTCGGTGAGTTGCCCCAGCGGATCGCCCTGGTCGTCATCCTCGCCGGGCGCCGACAATGTGGCGGCCAGCAATTCCCTGGTGTAGGGGTGCCGGGGATTGGCGAAGACCAGCCCCACCGGACCCTCCTCGACCACGCGAGCAGCATGCATCACCATCACGCGGTCGGCGATACCGCGGACGACCGCCAGGTCGTGGCTGATGAACACGCAGGACAGGTTCTCATCGCGGCGGATATCGTCCAGCAGCCGCAGCACCTGGGCCTGCACCGACACATCCAGGGCGGTGGTGATCTCGTCAGCAATGATGATCGAGGGATCACCAGCCAGGGCCCGCGCGATGCCAACGCGCTGCCGCTGGCCGCCCGAGAGTTGGCCGGGCAGCCGTCGCAGGAAACTCGCCGGCAGGTCGACCTGTTCCATCAGTTGCTGTTGGCGTTCCCCGATCCGCTCACGCGGCACCCTGTGGAACAGGCGCAGTGGCCGCGCCAGCGAGGTGCCGATGGTGACCCGCGGGTTGAGCGCGGTGTCGGCGTTCTGGAAGGCCAGCTGAATCAGCCGCCGCAGGTCGAGTGGGCGCTTGCGCACCGGCAGCGAGAGGTCATGCTCGCCGGGATCCTGGGCATCCTCGGTCTGGCCCCCGGTGTAGTAGAGGGTGCCATTGCTGATCGGGTTGAGTCCGGCCACCGCCCAGGCAAGCGTCGACTTGCCCGAGCCCGATTCGCCGACCAGGGCCAGGATCTCGCCGCGCCTGATCCTGATGTCGACCCCCTGCACTGCGCGCTTGGCGCGCCCGCCGCGGCCGTAGGTCACCTCGACGTCAGTTCCCTCAACAACCACCGCCGGATCACCAAGCTCGGGACGCGGCCGTATCCTGCGTGAGCCGTCCTCGGCCAACTCGACCAGGCCGTCCTCATCCAGCCGGGGTGCCGAGGCCAGCAATTCGCGGGTGTACGGGTGGCTGGGGGTGCGCAGCACCTGGGTGGCGGCGGCATGCTCGACGATCCGGCCGGCCCGCATCACGGCCACTTCATCGGCCATCCCGGCCACCACACCCAGGTCGTGGGAGACCAGCAGGGTGGCAGTCTGCAATTCATGGGCCAGGTCGCGCAGCAGTCGCAGCACACTGGCCTGGGTCACCACGTCGAGTGCGGTGGTGGGTTCATCAAGCACCAGCACTCGGGGACGCGCGGCAACTGCCATCGCGATCGCCACGCGTTGCTGCTGCCCGCCGGACAACTCGTGGGGGTAGGCGCGGGCGACCCGGGCTGGCAGGCGCACCTGCTCCAGCAGTGCCGCGATCAGTTCATCGCTGGCCGGGCGCCCGTGTACCTGCAGTGCCTCGGCGATCTGCCGGCCGGCCCGCATCGAAGGGGTCAACGCCTGCCCGGCGTTTTGTGCCACCAGGGCGACTGTGCCGCCCCGATGCTCGCGCAGTGCCTGACCGGACAGTGCGAAGACATCGGTATCGCCGACCAGGACCCGACCAGAACGGATGAACGAGCCGCCACGCAGGAAGGCCAGCAGCGTGCGGGCAACCGTCGACTTGCCAGACCCGGACTCGCCGACGATGGCCAGGGTCTGGCCGGTATCAACCGACAGGTCGACATCGTGGGTCACGTCGATGGCTGGCTGGTTGTGGCCGGTCCGGTACGAGATCGACAGGTCCTCGACCCGGACGAAGGGCTGGGGCTGGCTCATGCGGCACCTCGCTGCAGGCGGTCGACACCCAGGCGGCTGGTCAGGCCATCGGCCAGCGAGGACATCCCGATCACCAGGGTGGCCAGGGCCACGATCGGGGCGATGGTGGCCATCGGGACGACCGTCAGGGCGGTGCGTCCCTCCGAGATCATCAGGCCCCAGTCCGGGGTGGGTGGGTTGGCGCCGAAACCCAGGAAGGACAGGGTCGACACCAGCAGGATCACCCAACTGGCACGCATCGCGTACTCGACCAGGATCACCCCCGGGATCGACGGCAGGATCTCGCGGAAGACGATTGAGAAGGCGTTCTCGCCACGGGCGCGGGCTGCGGTGACGAAGTCGAGTGGTACCACCGAGGACGCTGCGCCGCGCACCACCCGGGTGACTGCCGGGGTGTAGATGATCGTGACGGCCAGCACGATCACCGGCAGGCCGTTGCCGAAGACGGTCACGATCACCAGCATGGAAAGGATGGTCGGGATCGACAGCATGGCATCCACGATGCGCATCACGACCATGTCGAAGGCCCCCCGCAGGTAGGCGCTCATGACACCGATCAGGGTCCCCAGTGCAACCGCGACGGTGGTGGCCAGGACAGCCACCCGCAGGGCGTAGCGTCCGCCGTGCAGGGTGCGGGTGAGCACGTCACGGCCATACTGGTCGGTGCCCAGCCAGTGCTCGGAGTTGGGCCCGTACAGTGCCATCTCGGGTGTGGACAGGGTGGCGCTATAGGGCGTCAGCCAGGGTGCGAGCAGTGCCAGGACGATGTGCAGGCCGACCAGGACCAGCCCCACGGTCAGGCTGGGTGTCTCACGCAGCGCGCGGCCGATTCGCACTCGCAGTGGCAGGCGGGCCTGTTCCTGGTCGGGCTCGGCTTGCGGCAGCGTGTTGCTGGTGCGGGCATCGGGGAGCCGGCTCATCAGTGGTACCTCCTGGTCCGCTGGCGAGGATCAAGTGCCATGGCCACCAGGTCCGCGCCGAGGTTGGTCAACGCGTAAACCGAGGCCGACAGCACCGCGACCGCCTGGATCACCGGCAGGTCACGGTTGTGGACTGATTCGATCATGAGAGATCCCATGCCGGGATAGTTGAATACGGCCTCGACCACGACGACGCCACCGATTAGCCAGGCGATGTTGATGGCGATCACGTTGAGTGTGGGCAGGATGGCGGTCGGCAGCCCGTGCCGCAGCACGACACGGGAGGGGCGGACACCCTTCAGTTCGGCAGTGGTGACGAATTCGGCGGCCATGGCATCGATGACACCGGTGCGGGTCATCCGGATGATGTAGGCCGCCATCGAGATTGTCAGCACGATCACTGGCAGCACCGTGAAGGGCAACAACTCGCTCACCCGTGCCTCGGGGCCGTCGATCACGACCGCGGGGAAAACCGGTGTCGCGATCGCGAACAACAGCACCAGCACGGTGGCGGTCACGAACTCGGGGATCGACATACCGACCAGTGCCAGGCCAGAGATGGTGCGGTCGGCGCCGCGACCCCGGTACAGACCGGCGATCAGTCCCAGCACCACCGACAGGGTGATGCCCAGCAGGATCGTCGGGATCGCGATCAGCAGTGTGTTGCGGGCGTGGGCCAGCAGGGTGCCAGCAACCGGCTCACCGGAGACCAGTGAGGTGCCCATGTCACCGGTGACCAGGCCGCCGAGCCAGTCGAGGTAGCGCTCGACGATGGGACGATCGAGCCCCATCTGGTCGCGCATCGCCTGCAGTGCCTCGGGCGTGGCGTCCTGGCCGAGGATCTGCTGGGCGACATCGCCGGGCAGCGCCTGCACAGCGATGAATACGAATAGCGAGGCCAGCCACACCGTCACCACGGCGGTGCCCAGGCGGACCAGGATCATCCGGACCATGGGTTCACCTCAGCCCGATTCGCAGGTAGTCGAACTCGAAGCCGTATTCGTGGTAATTCAGGACCTCCCGGCTGAGGCCGACCAGGCGGTCGGCGAAGATCGGTGTGATCGTGGCGCCCTCATTGATGATCAGTTCCTGGGCGTCGCGGTAGTGCTGGTTGCGCCGGTCGGCGTCGACCTCGGCCCGGGCTGCGTCGAGCACCTGGTCGAAGACCGGGTTCGACCACGCTGATTCGTTGTACGAACTGCCCGAGCGGAAGATCTGGTTGAGCAGTTGGTCGACGGGACGGCCAGTGAACCAGTACGTCACCATCGCGGGTTTGATCATCCACACCTGGGTGTAGTACGAATCTGCTGATTCGTTGCGGATGTTGGCCTTGAATCCTGCATCGGCGATGGAGTTGCCGAACGAGACGGCCATCGGGGTGAAGACCGGATCAAGGTTCGAGGTGGACAGGTCGAATTCCAGCCCATTGGGGAAACCGGCCTCGGCCAGCAGTGCCCGGGCACGCTCCGGATCGCGCTGGTGCGGCAGGTCCAGGTGCGCAGCGTCAGTGGGGACCACCGGGTTGTCGTTCCCGATCGTGCCAGCACCCTGCACCGCGACGTCGAGGATGCGTTGCGGGTCGTAGGCCAGCTTGAGTGCCTTGCGGACCCGCACGTCGCTGAAATCAGCGGATGTGGCCAGCGTTGGGATCGCGTACCACTGACCGTTGGCCACCCGGGCGATGGTTGCCGCTGATGATGCGGCCACCACCTGTGCGGTCGCAAAATCCAGGTTGGTCTGCGAGATCAGGTCGATCTGCTTGGCCATCAGGGCGTTGACCCGCGCCTGGGTGTCCTGGATCGAGAAGAAGTCGATGCCGTCCAGCACCGGCCGGCCAGCGAAGTGGTCATCGAAGGCCTCGACCGTGCCGCGACCGCCGGGGCGGAAACTGGACAGCTGGAAGGGGCCGGTGCCGATGCCCGAGGTCTGCATTTCTTCGAGGCTGGACCCATCAGGCATCACATAGCACTGGTATGCGGTCAGCAGTGAGGGCAGGTCGGAGTGCGGTGCGTCCAGTTCGATGACCAGGGTGGTCGGGTCGGGTACCTGGATGCCACCAACCGACATGACGGTGCTGAGCACCCCTGCCTGTGGTGAGCCGATATCAGGGTCGAGGATATGCGCCAGGGTGAAGGCGGCATCGCGGGCGTCGCAAACCCGACCGTCATGGAACCTGACCCCCTCGCGCATCCGGAACGTCCAGCGCATGGCGTCCGGGGTGACATCCCAGTCGACGGCCAGGTCGGGGACCGGCTGGCCCTCCTCGTCCAACCGCACCAGCCGGTTGTACAGCGCTCCGAGGTATTCGTACGCAGATAGTGAGGCAGCCGAATCAAGGGTCTCGGCCTTGGAGTTGGCCGGACGGGCGATGCGCATCCGGCCGCCGCGGGCCGGCTCGCCTCGTGCGGCATCGCGGGGAAGTTCGACGGGCCCCTGGGCACTGCTGCACCCGGACAGCGAGCCCACGCCGGTCGCGGCCAGCGCCCCGGCAGCGGCCAGTCGCAGCGCAGTGCGTCTTGGCAAGCGCCGTTGCCCCAGGTGGGTTCGGTACAACTCGGATGGTGGCACCATTCGCGATTCCTCTGAAATAGACATCTGTGCCAAAGATAGGGTAATCAAACTGCACCGATGGCATTTAGTGCGAATTTGGCCAGCCATGTCATCTGTTTCAGCAAGCGTTCTTGCGAACCATTGTTCGTATCTCGATATATGAATGTGGGGTGTTAGTATCAAATTCTCACGGAATATGGCGACCAATTCGGAACAGTGTTCGATGGCCGTCGGGGTGGGCATGCCGACTGCAGATTGGCAGATGCTGGTAGCGTG
>JBMNPP010000021.1:0-21776 GCA_050943675.1 Brooklawnia sp. | reverse complement strand
GCCAGCAGTGAGCCGGTGCGGGCGACTGCGTTGTTGATGCCACTTGCCGAGCCAGCCAACCGGTCGGGTGCCGCGGCCAGGACGGTTGCCGTCAACGGTGCAACCAGCGTCGACAACCCGATACCGAAGACGATCATCCCGCCCAGCACCAGCACCCAGCCAGCGCCTTCTCCCACCGCGCTGAGCACCAGGACTCCAGCAGCGCAGATCAATGGTCCGACCGTCATGGGGATCCGGGGCCCGGTCCGGTCGGCAAGCACTGCCATCCGGGTGGACCCCAGCAGCAGGATCAGCGGCACTGGCAGCGTGGCGATCCCGGATTCCAGCGGGGTGAACCCGGAGGTGGTCTGCAGTTGCAGCACGAGCGCGAACATCACCCAGCCGAGGGCCCCGTACACCAGGAAGGTCATCAGGTTGGCGGCAGAGAACACCCGCGAACTGAACAGCGTGAACGGCACCAGCGGATAGCCGGCCCGGCGTTCGACGACCACGAACCCCACCATGGCAAGCACTGCGACCACCGAACCCCCGAGTACCAGTGGGCGATCGGCGGTCGCAGCGTTGGTGAGCAGCCAGGTCAGCACAGCCAGCATCAAGGTGGCGGTCAGGGCACCGGCGAAGTCGAAGGCCCGTGCAGCCTCGACGTCCTTGCTCTCCGGAACCACTGCGATGGCCAGCCCGATCACCAGCGCACACAGTGGCAGGTTGATCAGGAAGATCCAGGGCCAGCCCAGGTTGGCGACCACCACTCCGCCCAGCAGCGGGCCGATGGCCACCGCGATCCCGGAGACCCCGGCCCAGGTGCCGATCGCACTGGAGCGGTCCTCGGGTCGAAACGAACTCTGGATGATCGCCAGGCCACCGGGAGTCAGCAGCGCGCCGCCAACTCCCTGCAACACCCGGGCGATGATCAGCAGTTCGATGGTGGGCGACAGTGCGCACAGCAGCGAGGCGATCCCGAACCACGCGACCCCGATCACATAGACCCGGCGCCGTCCGAACCGGTCACTGAGACTGCCGCCGACCAGGATCAGCGATGCCAACGACAGCGTGAAGCCGTTGATCACCCACTGCAGCCCGGCCAGCGAACTGCCCAGGTCTCGGCCGATGGTCGGCAGGGCAATATTGACCACCGTGCTGTCCAGCAGGGCCACCCCGCTGCCGAGCGTGACTGTGGCCAAGGTGAGCCGACCCCGCGTGGTGCTCAAATCGAGCAGCTCGATCGGACCCCCAGTGGGCTCCGCGGGCACTTCCGGCATGGTCATGACCCAGTGTCCGTCTCGGCGAGGATTCCCACAAGCGTTCAGGGTCGCAACCCGACCGGGCATTGAAGCGACCTGCGCAGTCCCCCAGGTGGCACCCAGCCGCGCCACAACAGCCCACACGGATTACTGGCGCACTGCTTCGCTCGAAGTCCACCGTTAGCACGTTTCAACTGGCAAGTTACCAAAATCAGGACTTTCTGAGCGAAACTATGCATCTTCTGCTTGACAACCTGCATAATTTCAGTCATCTTTAATGCATCGTCTTCTGGAAAGGAACAACGATGACCACTGCGATCAAGGCAGTACTCCTCGGCGATGCGATGATTCCCGTCGATGGTTTCGAGCAGGCCTGGCGCAAACACATGTCAGCATTCGGCGAGAACCTGGTCACCGGCGACTGGGAACCTGACTGGGGTCAGCTGCCGTACCGGCGCCTCGAGGTTGAGAAGTCCGGTCCCGAGCACGAGACCGTACCCGAACAGATCGTCGCCGACGGCGCCGATGGCGAACTGCTGGCGGGGCTGTTCGTGCCCGTGTCGAGCAAGGTCATGGACGCCATGCCCAGCCTGCGCGTCGTAGGCGTCTCGCGCGCCGGTGTCGAGAACGTGAACGTTGAAGAGGCCACCAAGCGCGGCATCGCGGTCTTCCACGTCATGGGCCGCAACGCACACGCGGTGTCAGACTTCGCGATCGGCATGATGCTGGCCGAGGCACGCAATATCGCCCGCGCCCACAACGCCATCAAGTCCGGCGAATGGCGCAAGACCTTCAGCAACTCCGAATTCGTCCCCGAGATGTCCGGTCGCACGATCGGTCTGGTCGGCTTCGGCTATATCGGTTCGCTGGTGGCCAAGAAGCTGTCCGGCTTCGACGTGCGGGTGCTTGCCTACGACCCATACACCGACGATGATGAACTGCGCGCCAACGGTGCCGAGCCCGCAAGCCTCGAGACGGTGATGGCCGAGTCCGACTTCGTCTCGCTGCACGCTCGCCTGAGCGATGACAACAAGGGCATGATCGGTGCCGAGCAGATCGCGCTGATGAAGCCGACTGCAGTGCTGGTCAACACTGCTCGGGCAGGTCTGGTGGACGAGGCTGCACTCGCCGAGGCGCTGGGCCAGAACAAGATTGCGGGCGCTGCCCTGGATGTGTTCAGCACCGAGCCGATACCGGCCGACAGCCCCTTCCTGCAGCTCGACAACGTCACCCTCACCACCCACATCGCCGGGACAACCGCCGATGCACTGGCGAACTCGCCGTTCCTGTTGATGGATGACATCTCGAAGCTGCTGACCGGTGGCCAGCCGCGCTTCCTGAAGAACCCGGAGGTTCTCCAGGATCCCCGCTTCGCCGAGTGGCTCGCCAGCGTCAAGCAGGGCTGAGGCACATGCTGGTCAACCTGAACCCGCTGCTGTCGGCCGCCCAGGCCGGCAGCTACGCGGTGGGCAACTTCAATGTCTACAGCTATGAGACGGTGCGCGGGGTACTGAGCGCTGGCGCGAACACCGGCAAGCCGGTCATCGTCGCGTTCGGTGAGCGCTACCTGGAGAACATGTCCTTCGACTCCCTCGTCGGCATGTGCACTTCGGTGGCCGGTGAACTGGACGTCGACTACGCCATCCACCTCGATCACTGCAAGAAGCTCGACAACGTCTACCGGGCCATCAAGGCCGGATTCACCTCGGTGATGTATGACGGGTCGGCCCTGCCGTTCGAGGAAAACCTCGCCAACACGGCTGCGGTAGTCAAGGTGGCACACGCCCTTGGGGTAAGCGTCGAGGCCGAACTTGGTTCGCTGGCCTCCGGTGCCGACTCCCAGGAGCGCGAGGACAACGACCAGCAGGTCTACACCGACCCGTCGGAGGCCGCCGAATTCGTCGAGCGCACCGGTTGCGACGCACTCGCGGTTTCGATCGGCACTGTGCACGGCGCCTACAAGGGCACCCCGAACATCCGGCTCGACATCCTCGAACGGATCCGGGCCGAGGTCGACACCCCGCTGGTGTTGCACGGTGGTTCGGGCACACCCGCCGACATCGTCGCTGACTGCATCAAGGGCGGCATCACCAAGATCAACGTCAACACCGAGATCTCGATGCACGGTTCCACCCAGCTCAAGGCTTTCCTGGCCGAGGCCGGAACCCCGCACCTGTCCGTCATCTCGGGTCAATTGGTCGAGTACGTGACCGAGTCAGTGACCGGCTACATCAACCAGTACACCGGCTAGACCCCATATCGGCCGGGTTCGCTGCTGAACCCGGCCGAACCCAGTTCTGTTCTCATTTCGCCATTACTTACGTTCACCCTGTCCAAAAACAGCCTCTTCTGAAAGAGATGCCACTATGAGCGTGGTCTACCTGATGGGCGTGCTGATCGCAGCAATCGCCCTCATCGTCCTGCTAATCATGAAGGTGAAGCTGAACGCCTTCGTTGCCCTGACCATTTCGGGTCTCGCACTCGGTATTGCCTCAGGCATGCCGCTGGACCAGGTCGCGGCGACCTTCCAGGCCGGTATGGGCAACACCCTCGGTTTCCTGGCCACAGTGCTCGGTCTGGGCACCATCCTGGGCAAGATGCTGGAAATCTCCGGTGGTGCCCAGCGCCTGGCCCAGACCCTGATCCGGGTCTTCGGTGTGAAGAACGCGCACTGGGCGATGATGGTCGTCGCATTCATCTGCGGTATCCCGGTGTTCTTCCAGGTCGGTTTCGTACTGCTGATCCCGGTGATCTTCAGCGTCGCCAAGCAGACCGGCATGTCGCTGGTCAAGATCCGTGTCCCGGTCGTCGCCGCCCTGATCACCGTGCACGCGATGGTGCCGCCGCACCCCGCAGCCCTCGCCGTGGTGAACCAGTTGGGTGCCGACATCGGCCTGGTCATCGTGCTCAGCCTGCTGGTCGGCCTGCCCGCAGCGGCCATCGCCGGCCCGATCTACGGCAACATCATCTCCAAGCGCGCCGTTGCCAACCCTCCGGCCAGCCTGACCATCGACGAGATCATCCCCGAAGAGGAACTGCCCAAGTTCGGTATCACCCTGTTCACCATCCTGCTGCCGATGCTGCTCATGGTCGCCAAGACCATCATCGACCTGGTCGCACCCGCGGACGCCGCCTACCTGCCGTTCGTCGCGTTCATCGGTAACCCGATCACCGCCCTGCTCATCTCGGCCCTGTTCGCCTACTGGTCGCTGGGTCTGGCCCGCGGCATGAACATGGACACCATCGGCAAGGTCACCGAAGAGTGCTTCAAGCCGGTCGCCAGCATCCTGCTGATCATCGGTGCCGGTGGCGCCTTCAACCAGGTGCTGCAGGACAGCGGTATCGGCACCGTCCTGGGTGACGTGCTTACCGGCCTCAACATGAGCCCGGTCATCATGGCCTGGCTGATCGCCCTGATCATGCGCTTCGCGGTCGGCTCGACCACCGTCGCGATGATCACCTCGGCCGGCATCGTCCTGCCGCTGCTGTCGACCATGCCGGACACCAACGCCGCCATCCTCTGCCTGGCGATTGGCGCCGGTGGCATCGGCCTGTCACACGTCAACGACTCCGGCTTCTGGATCGTCAAGGAGTACTTCGGCATGTCGCTGACCGACACCTTCAAGACCTGGACGGCCTCAACCACCATCTCTTCCATCGTCGCGCTGTTCGGGACGCTGGCAGTCGACCTGGTCGTCTAGCACTCCAAAACACCTTCCATCGCGAGGGGGCCGGTTCATGCTGGCCCCCTCCATCACATAAAGGGGTCAAAGTTGACCAACTTCATCACCATCGACGTCGGCACGATGAGCATTCGGGCCATCATCTACACCTCGACCGGCGAAATCCTCAACGAATCCTCCTACGAGTACCACGCCAACTTCCGCCCCCCCGGGCCTGGTTGAACAGAACCCCGCTGACTGGCGGGTGGGCCTGCTGACAGTGCTGACCAGCGCAGGAGCGTACGCCACCGAGCACAAGCTCGACCTGGCCGCAATCGCTGTCACCTCGCAGCGCGCCTCGGTCATCCCGGTGGACAGCACCGGCTACCCACTGCACCCCGCCGTCACCTGGCAGGACAAGCGCAGCCAGCCGCAGGCCGAACAACTGGTGGATGCCATCGGCTTCGAGGGTCTCTACCGCCGCACCGGGCTGCGGGCCAACCCCTACTTCTCGGCACCCAAGATGATGTGGTTCGCCCAGGAGGAACCGGAGATCTACCGCAACGCCGAGAAACTGCTTGGCGTCCAGGACTACGTGATCTACCTGCTGACCGGGCACTTCGTCACTGACTGGACGCAGGCGGCCCGCACGATGCTGCTCAACATCAACGACTTCACCTGGGAAGAAGAAATCCTGGCCGCCTCCGGCATCAACGCCAGCAAACTGGCTGACCTGGTGCCCCCGGGTTCGGCTGTCGAGGGCGGGCTGCGGCGCAGCATCGCCAAGGCCGTCAACCTGCCCGAAGCGCTGCCGGTGATCATCGGTGGCGGCGACCAGCAGTGCGCAGCCCTGGCACTGAACGTGATCTCGGCCGGCCGGGCAGAGGCCAACACCGGCACCGGTTCGTTCGCCATCGCCCACACCGACCGGCCTGTGCACCACCCCGAGTGCCGGGTGCTGTGCAGCGCATCAGCCATCCCGGGCAAGTGGATCACCGAGGCCGGCATCTTCAACTCAGGTGCGATCTACCGCTGGTTCCGTGACCTGTTCAGCACTGCTGGCGGCATCACCTATCCCGAACTGAATGAGGCGGCTGCTACCTCACCGGTCGGCGCCAACGGCGTGGTCATGCTGCCCCACTTCGAGGGCAGCGCGGCACCAAACTGGAACATCTACGCCAAGGGATTGTTCTTCAACCTGTCGATCGGCAGCAGCCAGGGTGACATGTCCCGCTCGATCCTGGAGGGCATCGCCCTCGAACTCACCGAGAACCTGCGCCTCATGGAGACCATGATCGGTGAACTCGAGTTGCTCAGCGTCGCTGGCGGCATGGCCCGCTCCGAACTGTTCAATCAGATCCAGGCCGACGCACTGGACCGAAAGGTCGTCCGCTACGAGAACGCCGAGGCATCCTCGCTGGGCGCGGTCATGTCAGCGATGGTCACCCTGGGGATGGTCGACTCCTACGAGGACGCCTTCACCGCCGTGGCCTCACCGAATCAGGTGGTCTACGAGCCCGACAAGGACGCCCACCGCATCTATCAGGAGGTCGGAGCCAGGCGCCGCAAGCTGTACGAGGCCCTGGACAGCCAAGAGGTATATCAGGCATTCAGCCAGGCCCTGGCCTGAACCAGCCCCATCCGGACCGACCGGAGAACTGCCGATGAGGGGCCGCTCCCGACAGGGGGTGGCCTCTCAGGCATTGTCCACTTCATGCACCAGGCAGCCCCGGCGCCGGAAAGCCTCGAGCGAGGCCTGCTCCTGCTCGCCCTGGCCGGCCATCGTGACGATTCCGGTGGGCGGCAGGATCGGCGTCCAGTGCCGGAACGGTGCACTCCCGCGCAGCTTCGACTCGTCAGCTACGAACCAGCTCTGGGTCGACCTGGCGATGACCCGGAGCTTGAACAATGCCTGCTCGAGTTCAGGGAAGTTCGCGCCCATTTCCGGGTCGAGGAAATCGGTTCCGAGGACGGCGCCCTCCGGAGAAATCAGGTCAAGCAGGTGGTCGGAGGCCTGACCCAGGAAACTGGCACTGCGGCGGCGGAACCTGCCGCCCAACACCACCACGGTCACTGTGCCATCCGCCAACTCCAGCAGCGAGGCCAGACCTGCCACCACGACAGTGATGTCCTCACGCATGGCCAGTTGCCGGGCGATCGCAGCCGGGGTGGTTCCGGCATCGATGAAGACGATGTCACCTGGCTTGATCAGTTCGGCTGCGGCGAATCGCGCGATCTTCACCTTCGACTCGGCGAAGCTGGCGGCCTTCTCGCGCCAGGTCGACTCGGCCCGACGGGCTGGGGCCACCCCGCCGTAGACTCGCACGAGTTCACCCGAATCCGACAAAGCGGCCAGGTCGCGACGCAGGGTTGCTGCCGAGATACCGAACTCTTCCTGCAATTCATGGAGCGAGATCTGGCTGCCCTGTTCACCGATGAACCGGCTCAACCGGCGCCGCCGCTCGACAGTCCCCCGCCGCGGGGTTGGTTTGTCCGAGTCCGGCGTATCGCTTGCCATCAAACTCCTTGATTCACTCTGGGTACCGTCCCACGGTGTGTACCTGCGCGAAAGTCTATCTGAGCACGGCGGCTGTTAAGGTACGACAATGACCACGCCATGGCTCACCGAGACTCAACTGCGGGCGTGGGTGAAGCTTCAGGCGGTAGTCGAAATGCTGCCGGGAGTCCTGGAAACCCAGTTGCGCACCGATTCCGGCATGTCGCACTTCGAATACCTCGTGTTGGCGATGCTGTCGGAGGCTCCTGACCACACCCTGCGCATGAGCACCCTGGCCCGACGCACCAGTGCCACGCTTCCCCGGCTCTCCCATGTGGTCAAGCGTCTGGAGGACCGCGGCTACGTATCCCGGTCGGTATCCCGGGCTGATCGGCGCGCCAACAACGCACACCTCACCCAGACCGGCTACGAGGCGCTCGTCGCTGCCGCTCCCGGGCACGTGCGCAGGGTGCGTTCAGCGGTCATCGATGCACTCACAGATGACCAGGTCGATCAACTTGACGCCATCATGTCAGCGATCCTGGACCGCATCGACACCGACGGCCGACTCAAGGAACTGCCCGGACAGTAGGGCCATGCCCCGGCAGGCTGGTGGCCCGCCAGCACAGTCACCAGCGGGCCACCAACAAATGCTTGACTCGATCAGCTGCGTGCATTCACCAGGTCGAGTGCCACGTCGACGATCATGTCCTCCTGACCACCCACCATCTTGCGGTTGCCGAGCTCCATCAGGATCTCGTTGGTCGGGATTCCATAGCGCTTCGACGCACGACGCGCGTGTAGCAGGAAGCTGCCGTACACCCTGGCATACCGATCGACAAGGTGTCACGATCGACCTGAACCGGCTGGTGCATCCGTGGACGCACCAGGTCGTCAGCGGCATCAGCCAGCTGGAAGACATCGCAACCGGTATCCCAACCCATGCGGTTGGCCACCGCGATGAAGGCCTCCAGTGGCGTATTGCCTGCGGCCGCCCCCAGCCCGGCCAGACTCGCATCAACCCGATAGGCACCCTCCTGGACGGCCGCCACCGAGTTGGCGACTGCCAGCGACAGGTTCTGGTGCGCGTGCACACCCACCTCGGTCTCGGGCTTGAGTGCCTGCCGGACCGCACGGATGAGTTCGGCGTAGTGCTCGGTGACCAACGCGCCGGCCGAGTCGGTGACGTAGATGCACTGGGCGCCATAGCTTTCCATCAGCAGCGCCTGCTCGACCAGCTTCTCGACAGGCGCCATGTGCGCCATCATCAGGAACCCGGTGGTGTTGTAGCCGATCTCACGGGCAGTGGCGATGTGCTGGGCCGAGATGTCGGCCTCGGTGCAGTGGGTGGCGACCCGTACATAGCGTGCCCCGGCCTGGTAGGCGTCCTCCAGGTTGGGGATGACACCCACACCGGGCAGCAGCAATACTGCGATCTGGGCCTGCTTGACCACTGAGGCCGCTGCCTCGATCTTGGACAGGTCGGAATGGGTGGCGAAGCCGTAGTTGACGCTGGAACCGCCCAGACCGTCACCGTGGGCGACCTCGATCGAATCGACACCGGCACGGTCGAGTGCAGCAGCGATGGTCTTGACCTGCTCGGTGGTGAACGTATGCCGTACTGCGTGCGACCCGTCGCGCAGGGTCACATCTGAAATGAATAGCTTGCCTTCCGGGTAACTCATACCCCGACCTCCTCAGGCTGGTGGGCGGAAAGATGCCTGGCGATTTCGCGGCCAGTACGCAGCGCGGCGTGGGTCATGATGTCCAGGTTCCCGGCGTAGGCGGGCAGGTAGTCACCAACACCCTCGACCTCGAGGAAGACGCTGACCTTCAGACCGGTGAACATCCCGATGGTCGGCACATTGACAGGTTCGGGGATCTCGTCGAATTGCACCTTCTGCTTCAGGCGGTAGCCCGGCACATACTCGGCGATCTCGGCCACCCGGGTTTCGATGGCTGCCTCGATCGCCTCCGGGTCGCCATCAGAGGTGAGCGCAAACACCGTGTCGCGCATCAGCAGGGGCGGCTCTGCGGGGTTGAGGATGATGATCGCCTTGCCGTGCCGGGCTCCCCCGACAACTTCGAGCGCGTGCGCGGTGGTCTCGGTGAACTCGTCGATGTTCGCCCGGGTCCCCGGCCCGGCCGAGGCCGAGCTGATAGAGGCGACGATCTCTGCGTACTCGACGGTCGCACCGGTCGAGCTGATCGCATGGACGATGGGTGCGGTGGCCTGGCCGCCACAGGTGACCATGTTGACGTTCTTGTCGGTGGTGATCGTGTCGAGGTTGGCCACCGGAACGCAGAACGGCCCGATTGCGGCCGGGGTCAGGTCAACCATGCGGATATCCGGCTTGACCTGACGCACCACCTTGTCGTTGTACAGGTGTGCCTTGGCCGATGTGGCGTCGAAGATGATCTCGATGTCCTCGAAGACGGGGTCGGCCACCAGGCCGTCGACGCCAGTCGAGATCGCCTTCACCCCGAGCCGCTCGGCTCGGGCCAGGCCATCGGATTTCGGGTCGATGCCGACCAGTGTGACCATCTCGAGGTCGGTCTGGTCAGGTTTCAGGATCTTCATCATCAGGTCGGTGCCGATATTGCCCGAGCCGATGACGGCAACTTTGGTTGTCACTTGGGTAGCTCCTCAGGTCACTGGGTTGTTCGAAGACTTTGGTTGCCGGTGCGGTGCCAGTGGGGGCACGGCAGGTGTCTGGCTGTTCAGGGGCGCTCCTTGCCACGCTGGGGGCGCGAGGCCTCCTCCAGCATGTAGACCACCGACTCGAAGGGCTGGCCGGTCACCTGGCGCAGACCCATCTCGCAGGTCCGGTTGGACGACAGGTACACTGCGGCCCCGTCCGGCAGGTCCATCCGCTCGTCCTTGGTCGCCGAGACCACCAATTCCGGGTGCAGCAGACCGCGGTCGCCCGCGGTACCGCAGCAGCCGGCCCCATAGGGGACGTGCACATCGCGGGCAACCGCCCGGGCCAGCGCCAGCGAGGTCCGGTCCAGGCCGAGCTTGTTCGCTGAGCAACCGGGGTGCAGCACCACCTGGTCAGCTGGCTGGGCGATGGTTAGGTCATCCAGCAGGTCATGGGCCCAGGTCAGTGAGTCGACGATCCGGATCTGCTCGTAGCGGGTCCGAAGCTCGACTGGCAGCTTCTTCGGCACCTCACGCAGCAGACCGGCGGTGCATGATGTGGCGTCAACCACCACCGGCAACTCGCCCTCGCCAGTCCAGTCCAGCAGCGAGTTGGCCATCTTCAGGTACATGTGGTCGCGGCCCTGGGCATAGCCCTTGCTGCTCCAGATGGTGCCGCAGCAGTGCCCGCCCACGTCCGGGGGAATCCACAGCTGGCGTCCCGCACGGGCCGAGACCTTCACCAGGGCCTCGGGCAGGCTCAGCGCATCGGCCGGGGCGTCCGGATCACGACCGAAGATCCGGTTGACGCAGGCCGGGAAGTAGACCGCTGCCGCACCGTCGGGCAAGGTGTGGGGCAGCCGGGCCTTGGCCGCCTTCGGCATCGGCCCTGGCACCGTTGGCAGCAGATCGGGGCTGACCACCTTGCGCAGCGCCCCGGTGACCACCTCGAACGGGCGGTGGCCGAAGACCCGCTGCACACCGCCAACGAAGACCATCAGCAGCCGTGCTGCCCGCTCGACGAATCCCCACTGCCTGGCAACAGCCAGGGCGATCCGTTCACGGGTCGGGTTGGCCTGCTCGTTGCGGAACTGCTTCATCACCACCCCGGTATCGATGCCATAGGGGCAGTTCGCCGCACACGAGGAGTCAACCGCGCAGGTCTCGATCGCGGTGTACTGGTATCGAATTATGTCCGACATGTCGTTTCAATGAACCAAGTGTTGAACATGAACCCTGGATTTTTCAAGGGTGATTCGGCGCCGGGAACTCATCCCCGAGCCGCCTTCGACAGGCCTGGGCTGGCGCCAGGGCAAGTCAGCGCACGGTTGCCGATTGCCCGCCGCATCCCGAGAGAAGAAGAAGATTCCTTCCGTGTCGCATGGCTGGGGCCATCTGCACGCAGGAAAAACCCCAGCCGGCGCGGGAGCGCCTGGCTGGGGTTTATCGGTTCCGGAGGGGTTAGAGGCTCCTGGCCGCCTCCAGGATCAGTCGGACAGTTTCGTCCACGCCAAGAGCGGGCGAGTTGAGGACGATCGTGTAGTAGTCGTTGCCCATCGGGTCGAAGCGATATGTGTTGATCGAGAAGTTGCGGCGGAACTCATCCTCGCGTGGGAGCCTGGTGGCTGCCTGTTCGCCGCTGATGCCCTTCAGCCTGGCAGCCTGTGCTGCGCGGGCGGCGGGGTGGCCGTCCAGCTTCACGTGCAGCGCCCTGGGCTCGTCGGCCAGGATGAACGCGCCGTTGCGACCCAGGATCAGACCACCCTCATCGGCTTCCTGCCGGACGATCTCGGTGTTCTTGATCGCCAGCTCGGTCCATGACTCCTGCTCGGCGCGGGCGGCGCCGGTGCTGACGGCATCGTCAATGTGGAGCGCACCGATCCGACGCACGAAGCGCATGAATCCGCCCTCACTGGCACGCTCTGCCTCGGCAGCCTCGATCTGCTCGGAGGTGAATGCCTGCTGGTGGATGGGGACGCCGAGCTCCTTGGCGACCTGGGCGGCGATCTCTTCCATGCCGCAGCCGTAGGTCTCCCACATGGTGATGATCAGCGGGCGGGTGTCTTGTGGGGACATATGTGGCTCCTCATTGAGTTGCAGCACGACCGTCCAGCCGTGCAGGGGTCAAACCCATAATGCACCACGATATGCCTTGCCGCACGGCGATAGCAGCGGTTTGCACGACCTCGCGTGTCTCACTCCGCCTGCAGTGCCGCAGCCTGGACGACCGCTTCGCGGGCATCCAGCGGCCCGACCTTGACCAGTTCGAGCCCCATCTTGGCCACGGTGTTCTGCATCGAGGCCCCCATTCCCGAGAAGAGGACCCGCTGCACCCCCTGTTCCTTGAGGAAGCGGACGATCCTGGCATGGTGCTGGCCGCCGCCACCCTCATCGTGCAGGACGTCCCAGCCCACCTCGTGGACCTGCCAGTTCACCAGTTGACCGTCGTTCACCTCGCCGACCGCCATGCGTGTTGCCTTGCCGAAATGGGAACTTACGACGCCTTCAGGCGTAACCGGAACAGTCAGAATCATGGCTCCATCCAACCGCATCCGCCCAAATCGTGCCCGGCGGGGTGCTGGTGGATCATCACGGTCGACGCAGTCGCCAGTCCCCCAGGTCATCACGACGGACCAGCCCGAGCAGTTCGAGTTCGACCAGGGCAGCCACGGTGCCCGGCACCGGTCTGCCGCACTTCTCGGCGAGCTCGCTGGCCTGGATACCGCCACTTCCGGGCATGGCCTCGCGCACTTCGAGCAACTCGGCCTCAAGGCCATCCAGGGGTCGCTGGACGCCAAGGGTCGGCAGGTCGGGCCCGCTGCCGATCGGTGCCAGCAGGGCGGCCACATCATCGCTATCGCACACCAGGTTGGCCTGCCCGTCGCGGATCAGCCGATGGCAGCCCACCGACATGCTGGAGTGCACGGAACCGGGCACCGCCATCACCACCCTGCCCAGCTCACCAGCCCAGGACGCAGTATTTCGGGCACCTGAGCGAGCCGCCGCCTCGACGACCACGGTGCCCAGGGATAGCGCGGCGATCAACCGGTTGCGGGCCAGGAAACCCGCTCGGGTGGCGCGGACCCCGGGTGCCAGCTCCGAGATGACCAGGTGATCTGTCGCGAGGTGCTCGAAAAGCCGCGAGTTGCCTTTCGGGTAGGGGGAATCCAGGCCTCCCGCGTACACCCCCACTGTGCGTCCAGCAGCACCCAGCACCGCCCAATGGGCGGCGGCGTCGATGCCGTAGGCGCCCCCCGAGACGACGGTGTAACCGGTTGGTTGCAGCGTGGCCAGCCGGGCAGCCAGGTCGCCGGCCACGGCCTCGCCGTAACGGGTTGCGGCCCGCGCCCCGACGACCGCCACCGCACCAGCCAGCCATTGGGCCAACGGCGGGGAGCCGAGCACCCACAAGCCCAGCGGGACCCCACCCATGCCACCAACCGGCGCACACCTGCCCAGATCTGACAATTGGGTCGGCCACTCGTCGTCTGTCGGGATGACGTAGCGCAGGCCGAGCTCGGCTGCCACCCGCACCAATGACTGTTCGTCAGCGGCCCGGGCACGCCGGGCCCAGGCCGAGTCGTCAGCACTATTCCGCAGCGCCGACAGTGCCGCCACCGCCCCGTATTCGCCCAGTAGCGGTTCGAGGCGGGGGTCTGCGGGTTCACACACCCCACTCAGGACCGCTCTGGCAAGGCGTTCATCATCCCAACTGGTCATGCCGCACTCCCCCACACCTGGCTCCGGAAATTCAGGGCCATCAACAGGTCACTCCTTCTGATCGTGTCGTTGCCGCCCAGGTCGGCCAACGTCCAGGCCAACCGCACGGTCTTGTCGACGCCGCGCGCACTGAGTTGCCCACGCCGCACCGCGTCATCCACCAATTGCATGCCCTCGGGGGCCGGCAGCTTGCGTAGCTGGGCACCCGGCACCTGCGCATTCAGCTGCCAGGGCAGCTCTGACAACCGGTGCTGCTGACGCTCCCGAGCCTGCTGCACGCGCTCGGCCACGACCGCACTGGGATCACCAGCGGTGGCCTCGGATTGACCGAGCAGGCTCGGGGCCATCAGGTGGTGGATGTCGACCCGATCGAGCACCGGACCGCTGAGCCGTTGCTGGTAACGGCGAACACTCATGGGCGCGCAACTGCAACTCGCCCCGGCGATGCCATACCGGCCACAGGGACAGGGGTTGGCGGCCAGGACCAGCTGGAAACGCGCCGGGTAGCGCACATGGCTGGCCAACCGGGCGATGCTCACCTCACCGGTCTCCATCGGGGTGCGCAGGGCATCGAGCACCCGCGGGCTGAATTCGGCGACCTCGTCGCCAGATAGAAAGCACACCCCTATGAAGAGAGCAGCGTAGCCTGTCAGTTCGCAGACCGATGTGACTGCTTCATGACATGCCAACAATCGAGCGATCAACCCAGACCGATCAACGAATGCTGGCACCGCTACCAATTCCAGGAGCGGACAAGGAGGACGCTCAAGCCCCACGGATCGAGGCCACCTTGCGATTCATGATGTGTCGGACGACCCGGCGGAACAGCAGCCCCTTCATCCCCGCAACATTCACCCCGTGGGCACGGTAGAAATCGTCCGGGTCGTCGAAGAGGCCAAAATCGGCATTGATCCCAGTTTTCTGGATCGCCGTGTCCTGGCCGCACCACGACACCGGCGGATCACCGATGTCGTCGGTGCCCGCGCCATAGCCGAGGACTGCACCCCGGGTCCCGAGGGTACGTCTCAGCCCAGCGAGGTAATCGCTATCGAGGATCACGCCCTCCAACTCGATCCAGCGGTCGCCCACCTCAACTTCTGCCCAGCTGTGAAGAATGTTGTCGGGGGCGATCCGGTACAGCAGCCCGGTGACCACGCCGCGCTGCAGGCGCTTGTGGATCGTGGCACCGTGCAGTCGACACGGTACGTCGACCGCTCGAAGCAAGGCCATCAGCAGGGTCGTCTTGGTGTTGCACTGCCCATAGCCGTCCGTGAGTACGGCAGACGCATGCAGGTCATCAGTGGTGTTGTACCCGAATTCAATCTCGTTTCGAACGAAGTCGTACACCGCACCGATGCGCACGGAGAAGGGCAGTTCACGCCACCCGCGCTCCGCGACGAGTCGCTGGATGGCAGGGTGCTGGAAATCAAGAATCGGGGTGGGCCGTAGCTGCGGAGAGTCCATGCTTCGAGGCTAGGGCGGAGGTCGGCGGCGCACTTGAATGTAGCGGCGGACTTCGAGGCGGTAGATGTGCACCTGGCTAGGGCTTCGTGGGCCATGCGTCAGCCTCGATGCGCATCGTCAGCAGTGCCGACGGCGGGAGCCCGAAGTTCGCCTTGAACATCCGGCTCAGGTGGGCGGAGTCGCTGAACCCTGCATCGGCGGCCGCGTCGGTCAGGTTCGCCCCACCGGCAACGGCCTCCACGGCGTGCCTGAGCCTCACCCACACGGAGTACCGGCGGAAAGGAAGACCGACTTCCCGGGTGAACAGATGCGTCAGATGCGATGGCGAGACGTGTGCAGCCGCAGCCACATCGGCCAGCCTAGGCTGCCGGGGTGCGCTGTGCTCGAGGTGCTGCAGCGCTGTTCGCACCGGAGTGGACAGAGCCGACGCGCGGGCCGGTGACTCGACGACCTGGTCGAGACGGTTGAGGATCTTGGCCAAGGAGTCACTCGAAGAGCCTTGCAGGGCAGGAAGGAGGAGTCGTTCCACCTCGTCGGTTTCGCCCTCGGCGAGGGCGTTGAGCGCTCGCCCGCGCGGACCGTTCGGGTCAACGAGTAACAGCAAGACTCGTTCGGACTGGCACGACAAGTGATGACTGACACCGCTGGGCACCAGAGCGAGCTGGCGTGGGGTGGCGCCACCGCTGGTTGTGATCACGAAAGGTGCATCGCACGACAGCATGAGTTGGATGGCATGGTGCGCGTGCCGCTCGGAATTCCCACCAACGCCGTGGAATCCCACCGCGCCAGCCGCAAGAGTGAGAACTCCGGTCCAAGGGACACTGCTGCTCATAAGGGATAGCCTCCCCGGCACTTCTCATGGCCAAGGCCGAATACCACGCCCGATTTCGTGGGAGTCACATGCTAGTTGACCCTTATTCTTCGGTCCTCTCTCCTCCCTTGGGAAATCCTAGTCAAAGGACCGATGGTGCGCTTTGCAAGCCCCCGACCTCGTCGCCAGATAGAAAGCACACCCCAGCGGACGGCCTGATTCTACTTCGCTTCGCTCGCGCCAGCGCGCTCGCCATAGTGGGTTCACCATTGCATCGGACACATCCAATCGCAGGGCGACCCGATCGCCGACCACCAGCTCTCAGCATGTTCCAGCACGCGCAGCCAGGCTCTCGCAGATCTGCTCGCACGTGTGCCATGACCCCCGACGTGCAACAGCCCCGTGCGGACCCCAAGACACCAATTACTTGCTTTTTCGAATGGTCCTTCGTATTGTGGAGTCGTGAGCAAAGACTACGGGCAGTTCTGCGGACTCGCCAAGGCGGCGTCCGTTCTAGGAGAGCGGTGGGCCCTCCTCGTGCTGCGCGACCTCTCGCTCGGGCCGCGCCGGTTCGGGGACTTGCAGGAAGGGCTCCCCGGCATCCCCACGACGGTCCTGACCACCCGACTACGCGAGTTGGAGGAGCACGGCATCATCGAGCGTCAAGCCCCTCCGTTGGGGCGACGTGGGCTGGTATACGCGATGACCGACCATGGACGCGACCTCACCCCGATCCTCGACGCGCTCGGGCGCTGGGGCGCACGCCGCATGGCCGACCCCGGCACGCATGACGTCATGACGTCATCATCGCTGGCCGGCGCCCTGCGGTCGGCCTACCGGCCGGGCGTAATCCCCGACGAGGTGACCATCCGGGTCGCCGCCGGGCCGGTACTGGCGTGGGCCCGCACCACCCCCGACGGGGTCGCCGTCGGCGCAGGCATCCCCGATGGCCCCATCGACCTGACCATCACCACCGGCCCCGCCATGCGCCACATCCTGGCAGGCACACTTTCCCCGTCTGAGGCGCTGGCCACCGGCGCCCTGGCCTTCGACGGCTCCCGCGAGCTGTTCGACCTGTTCCCGCGGGCCTTCCACGTCCCGCTCGACCCGACCATCATCCAAGGAGAATCGACATGAAGCTCAGCATCAACCTGTTCCGCACCTTCGACGGCGTATCACAGGGGCCCGGCTCGGCCCACGAGGACCCACGCGACGGGTTCACCAACGGCGGCTGGCTCATGCCGGTCTTCGACGAGGGTGTCGGCGAGGCCGTGAACGGCTGGTTCGAGCACTGCGGCGCACTACTGCTCGGACGCCGCACGTACGACACCTTCGCCGCGCACTGGCCGCAGGTCACCGACCCGAGCGACCCGGTCGCCGCGGTGATCAACCGCGCTCCCAAGTATGTGGTCACCTCCTCCGAGCTGGCGACGGACGCCTGGGCCGACTCCACCACGGTGCTGGGCGAGGACTTCCTCGAACGGATCCGCGAGCTCAAGGCCTCCGACGCCGAGAGTGAGTTGCAGGTGCACGGCTCGGTGAAGCTCGCCCGCACCCTGCACAACGCCGGCCTGGTCGACCTCTACCGCTTCGTGGTGGCCCCTGTGGTCGTCGGCAGCGGCTCGGGGGTGTTCTCGGACGCCGGCCCCGCCACGACGATGTCGGTCACCCGCAGCACCGTGACACCGAACGGCTGCCTGGCGATCGAGATGGTTCCGGGCGAGTTCGTCAACGACCTCACGGCGGCCGTGGAGGACGGTCAGGACGTCATCCGTCCCGCCGAGTGAAGCACCCTGGGTTTCGCGCTCCACTTTCCATGTGACTGCCGGTCTACTCGCTCGCGTTCGATGGTAGGCCTTTCGACCTCGATCGAGTGCGCGTACACCCGCCGCACACGCAAGACGAGCACCCGCGGAGGTGGATACTGCGCAACTCGTCGCCAGACAGAAAGCACACCCCGGTCTTCATGCCGGCCCTCACTCTATAGCTGGAAGGTCTGCAACGAACCCCGCCGACCGCAGTGTGGCGTTGCATTTTATTCCCCTGGCATGGATATTCGAAGACTGGTCCTACCTTGTGCTCGCTGTTGTTCAAGTCGCCGGTCTCGTCACCATGTTTCCACCTCTGAAGCGTGGTACGTATGCGACCAGCCGCTGGGCATGCCCCTGGATTGCTTTGACGTTTCTCGTCTTCGCGATTGCGTCCGGAATCATCTTGCTACTTCGCTACGGATACCCCGTGTAAGGCAGTCCTGTACCCGTAAATGTGCAAGACGGCTCCTAAGACTTCAACCAACTTTCCAACTCCGGATCCCACAAGACCGCCGATGACTGTGTGAGAGTCGTTGTCTCGCCCCCAGAAGGCCGAGATCGTCTTTGACACCGTCGTTCGACCGAAGAGAGGTAGACCATCATGTCAGCCCTGGCCGCACCTGGCCTCAGCGCTATCCGTGACTCACTCCGGTGCCCGATCTGCGCCGGTCGCCTCGAACTGACACCGGGGGCACTGCGTTGTCGTCAGCGACACACCTTCAACATCGCTCGGCACGGCTACGTCAGCCTACTGTCTGGGACTAATGCGATCAGCGGGGATGATGCGCCGATGATCCAAGCTCGAGAACGTTTCCTCGCGACCGGCGCCTACGAGCCGATACGCCGGGCCGTCTCGACGATGGTGTCTCATACGATCCCTCGTGATGGCATAGTTCTCGATGTTGGCTGTGGTACCGGCTACTACCTCGCCGGTGCGCTCGACAAAGTGACCGGGGCTCGCGGCCTGGGGCTTGACTCCTCGGTGCGTGCGCTGCGGGTCGCTGCGCGCGTCCACGAGCGAGCAGCCGCAGCGAGCTGGGACGTGTTCCGCCCGTATCCGTTGGCCGACCAGTCGGTGGATGCTGTGCTGAACATGTTCGCTCCGCGCAACCCCGGCGAGTTTCACCGGGTCCTCCGCCCGAACGGCAGCCTGATCGTGGTGCGTCCGACGGTCGACCACCTGGCCGAGTTGCGCCGCGATGTGCCCGACTCGGTGACTATCGATGTTTCCAAGGAGCAACGCCTGCATGACGCCCTGGCACCGTTCTTCGAACAGGAGCGAGATCAACACGTCGGCTACATCGCAGAGATTGAACCGCAAACGGCTCGCGATCTGCTCGGAATGACGCCGAGTGCGCGGCACATCACCCCGGCAGAGGTCTCGGACGACGACCTGCCCGAGCGAGTCACCATATCCGTGCTTGTCAGCTCATACCGGCTACGGGAGACTTGACTGGTGGCAGAGCGATCCCGTCGCATCGGGATGGCACCTTAGCGCGGTTATCGAGATCGCCGTGAGGCGCATGTCTCACGGATCATCAGGAGGGCGCAGAGAACGTAGAGCGCTGCGGCGCAGATCCAGAGGGTGCCGTCTGCATTCGTTCGGGTGAGTGCGAAAATGCCGGTGAAGGTGACCGGGCCGATGATCGAGGTGAGGCTGTTCAGGCTTGCAAGTGTTCCCTGCAGGCGTCCCTGCTGCTGCTCGGGCGCGCGTCTCGAGAGCAGCGTCTGCAGTGCGGGCAACGTGATGCTGCCGAGTCCGAGCGCTGCGAGGATCGGTAGCATCGCCCATGTGCTGGCGATGAGGGCAAGGCCGATGAGCCCAATGGCGTCTGCGGCGATACCGACGAGGATCGCCCGGGTCTCGCCGATCCGGGACACGATGCGTCCGGTCAGTGCCGCCTGCACGAATACTTGCACCATTCCGAAGATGGATAGCGAAACGCCGACTTCGACGGGGTTCCAGTCGAGGCGCTGCTGCGTGAAGAGCACCCAGGTGGAGCCTGGTGCTTGGCCGATGAACTGCACGATGCCGAAGACTGCGAGAAGGATAAGCATCCCCGGCACTGCGGTTCGCTTCGCCGTACCGGGTTGCTGTGCGTGCGAGCCGTTGCTGCCCGGTGGCCGCGTCTCACGCAGAAGACTCGCGCTGAGTACGAGGGTGATTCCGGCGAGCGCGGCGGCGACGAGGAATGGCAGATGCGGTGAGACCCCGCCGAAAAGACCGCCAATGGCGGGACCCGCGATCATGCCACCGCCGTAGCATGCGCCGAGCCACCCGTAGCGTTTTGCGCGCTGATCCGGCGGAGTAATGTCGGCGATCACCGTCGCGGTGACGGCGTTCGTGGCGCCGGTAATGCCTGCAACCGCGCGGGCGAGGTAAAAGACCCACAGCGTGTCCGTCAGTGCGAGCACGAGGTAGTCGATCGTCGCGCCTGCGAGGGAGGCGACAAGCACGCGGCGGCGTCCGAAACGGTCAGAGAGTCGGCCAAGGATCGGGGCGCAAAGAAACTGCATGATCGCATAGAGCGCTGTCAGTAGTCCGACGTGCAGTGGGATCATGTCGTCGGGGGCACCGACCTGGTCGAGAAGGGTAGGCAAGATCGGCATCACGAGGCCCAGCCCTGCAGCATCGAGGGTCGCCGTGATGAGCACGGCTGTCAGGATTCCACGATGAGAGTAGCGAGCAGTCACTTTATCTAAGATAAAGTTATCGATGATAAAGTGCAACTATGACTCACCACCGGAAGCGTCTCGACCGCACGTCCGTGTTGCTCGGGGCCCGGCAGGTGCTCGACGAGACTGGGCTCGATGGCTTCACCACTCGCGCGCTGGCGGCTCACTTACAGGTACAGCAGCCCGGCCTCTACTGGCACTTCCGCACGAAGGCCGAACTCCTCGCAGCGCTGGCGAGCGACGTGCTTGACCGAGAGCATCACGCTTCCTTCCCCGAGTCCGACGAGAAATGGGACGCATTTCTCTTGCGAAACGCAAGAAGTTTCCGCCACGCACTACACGCGGTCCGTGACGGTGCGCGTCTCCACGCTGAGCACCACCGCAGACCATCCGGCGACGACACCGACGAAGGAGCTGAGGCTTCCGGTCAGCAAGTCGGGCTTCTCGTGTCTCAGGGATTCGATGAACAGACAGCCATCAGCATGCTCATCGCGGTCAGCCGATACACCGTCGGTGTCGTACTGGAGGAGCAAACCGCAGAGGTCGGCAATGCGAGCGTTCCTGAACGCGACCGGGAATTCGATTTCGGCCTGACAGCACTGATCGACGGATTCTCTCACTCCCGCACAGCGTCATTGACCTCGAGCGAATCGTGACCTCATTCGACGCTCAGCGGGTTCGCGCGAGACGGGAAAAGATCCCGTCCACCATAAGCGCCAGACCGCGCTCATAGGCACGATCAAGATCGAGGGCATAACCCGAGCCGATCAAGGATTTCAGCGCGGCGTGGTTCTCATTCGAACTGAGTTGCTCGAGTTTGTCGATACGCTCATCGATCCAGGTATCTGCATCGACACCGGTGATAGATTCTGCCTCTGTTTCGGGCTCGAGCAAAATTGCCGTGCCTCGCGCCTGCGTGAAGAGCAGAATGTGCGTCTCCATCGCTTCTTCGGCACTGATACCCGCCCGAGTGAGTGTTCGAATCACCCACTCTGCGAAGACGAGTGCTGCGGGCACTAATTGCGGGCGTGTGACGGAAAGCTGCGGAGCAAGCCACGGATGCCGTCGGAACACTCGCCACAGCTCTCGATGTCCGCGGATCAGATCTTCACGCCAGGTCCCGACTTCATCACCCGCAGACCAATCGCGAAGCGCACGATCCATCATCGCGAAAAGCAGATGTTCCTGGCTCGGGTAGAACCGATATAGCGTGGCCGACCCCAGATGGACCACATTCGCGACCCTCCGCATCG